>WREJ01000075.1 GCA_009779395.1 Coriobacteriia bacterium | reverse complement strand
TTCTCTATGCCAGTAGATGTGGAGTAAGCTACCTATAGTAAAAACTCCAGTTGTTAGATTCTTTGAACTCTCTTAGTTCATCACGGTAATCCCATATGTCTGTTATTTCTTTAAGACCAGTGTTCTCTATCAAATTGCCATCTTTGTCAAACATAGCTAACACAGGTGGAGTAAAATATTCTATTCCTGCTCTAGCATCAAATCTGTACCCCAGAAAAAGATAGAGTGTTTTGCCGTTCTTATCTGACGTAAGCGGTCCGCTGAATCCGCTGTTAAGGTAATCAGAGTAATCAGAAATTTCTCCAAAAGCTGCTCTTTGCTTTCTAGCCGAAACAGTTACGGGCTTATATCCTCGAATCGGAACACGAAACAATCTGTCCTCATTAATCTCTTTGCCCCAATCATTATCTGCCTTTAGTTTTTCAACTTCTTCTGCACTGAAGTGATTAAAAACTGTTTCGGGACTAAGTCTGCCCCACCGCTCTGAGCCGTCAAATCTGCAAAGGATAACATTGTACCCATCGTAGAAGTATGCATACTCACTTGTTGATTTTTGGGAAATGAGCAATGCCAGTACATGATCAACTTCAGAAATTCCTTCGTTAGATGCTCTCCTGAATGCAAAGAGTGTCCTTCCGTATTCATCAGTCTCTATGACACGTACCACATCTTCAGGACAGCCAAATATCCCCAGCAGTGAATTTATTGCTACAGCATGTAGGTCACGGTGCTCACCACGATATACGCCACACCCTACAAGTAGTAGTGAAATGCAGAGTATAATTGGCTTTTTCATTGGCAGCTCTCTCGATTTCCTCTGTCCATATTTCCTCCGCAACCTACAATCAAGCACAGGTGCTCTGCTTTCACCTTCTATAGTAACCTACAGCACTAAGCGAATCACGAAAAACAGCATACTAAGCTGCTTTTTCACAGGCTGGCATTGACTTTGTCAATTAACGTGCCTGCCAAATCCCCTACTAATTCAGTTGTTGAATCTATTCTTAAAGTTAACCCGCAAATGGGTCATGATTTCTTGGGCGATGCTTTCAATGGCACGCTTTTCGGTATTGATAATCAAGCAACCCAGCTGCCGCATCAGCAGGCGTGCGTTTTCAAACTCTTTTTCGACATAGCAAGGATCGGCGTAGTTGGGGACGTAGGTTCCAAACTCACTCATACGCTCTTGGCGTACCTTGGTGAGGGTGTCCATTCCTGTCATCAAGCCAAATATTTTTTTCGATTCGATTTCAAACAGTTGTTGCGGCGGTTCTGTCTCGAGGGTCAGCGGCAAGTTCGCCGTCTTAAAGCCACGATGCGCCAAATACATCGAAAGCGGCGTCTTTGAGGTACGCGAGACACCTATCAAGATAATATCAGCGTCAAACAGTCCCTCGGGGTGCTGCCCGTCGTCGTGGGTCACGGCAAATTCCATCGCCGCAATACGCCTAAAATAAGCACTGTCGACCTGATGCAGCATACCAACCTTGCCGGTGGGTACGTCACCTGTCAGTCGCGTCACTAAATCGAGCCCGTTTCCTAACACGTCAATCGAATAGACATGGTCGCTCTGGCCCATTCCTGTGCGGAGTTTGGCCATTTCTGCACGCAATTCGGGATTGGTAAAGGTGTAGACAAACAGGTAGTTGGCATCCCCTGCGTGGGGCATGACGGCATCGTGCAGCATGGCAAGGCTGTCAATCATGGTAGTAAAGACGTAGCACCATTTGACCTGCGGAAACTGAATCGCTAGGATGTGCGCAACGGTGTCAGCGGTCTCACCAATCGAATCACTTAAGATATGTAAGGTCATTTGACAGTCGTTGTCATCGGGGCGCATGGGCGACTTCTTTCTTTATCGGGGCGCGAATGTCACAGTCAGTCGCTACTTTGACAGCCTGCGCAAATCGGCGAAAGGCTCGATAAGCGCGATGAACAGGTTCAGCAGCGCCAGACGGTTGCGCCTTAGCTGCTGGTCATCGGTCATAATCATGGCATTGTCAAAGAAATCGTCAACGCTGGCGCGCAAATCTGCCAGTTGTTGCAGATAGTCGGCGTAGGCGTGCTCATCCAGATAGGCAGCGATACGTGGTTGCGCTTCAGTCAGCGCGCTGTAGAAGTTCTGGTCAGACTCCGCCAAAAGGTCGGTATCAATACGGTCGCCGACCTCAGGGTCGCTCAGATTTTTCGCGCGCGTATAGGCAACCGAGAGGTTCTCCCAGGCGTCACTGCTGCTGGTGAAATCCTGCAGCGCAGCGCAGCGCAGCGCAGCGTCAGCAGGACGGGTCGCCACCGTAGCAAGCACGGCAGCCACCACTTCGCTGCTATAGCCACAGTCGCGCAGAATGCTTTCACTGCGCGAGGCAAAAAAGTCCAGCACCTGCTGCGTCAGACCGTCTGTCTGCAACTCGCTGGGGAGTTGTCCCGCTGCAGCTGTAACTACATCTGCGATATCCAGAGGGAGTTGGTCCATAACAATACGCAACACGCCAATAGCAGCACGCCGCAGTGCATAGGGGTCACTGCTGCCCTTAGGCGCAAAGCCTGCCGCAATAATGCCTGTGATAGTGTCGACTTTGTCAGCTAAGGCCACCAGCTGTGCTGGCAGGCTTTCGGGTAGCGTGTCGCCGGCATAACGTGGCCAGTAGTGCTGCGCAATAGCACGTGCTACCTCGGGGTTTTCACCCTGCTGGCTGGCATAATAAGAGCCGACTATTCCCTGCAGTTCAGTAAACTCGACAACAGTGTTGCTGCTGAGGTCAGCCTTTGCTAGCTGGGCCGCGCGCTGCCCGTCACGAGCAAGATCGTCAGGGACAGCAAGAGTATCGCACAGATAGGCAACAAGCTTTTCGATGCGCGCTGTCTTGTCAGCCATCGTTCCGAGGTTTTGCTGAAACAGCAGCGTAGCAAGTCGCTTTTTCCAGCCGTCCAGCCCTACCTTGAGGTCTTCGTCATAGAAAAAGGCAGCGTCTGCTAGGCGCGCGCGCATAACGCTCTCGTTGCCAGCAGCAATGACAGGGGCACAGGCGGGGTCTCCGTTCGAGATGACCACAAAGTGATGGTCCAGACTCTCTTCTTTAGGCTGGTCCCCTATCTGGTCTTCTGTCTGACTCTCTGTCTGAATGGCAAAGTAACGCTGGTGCGCGTTCATGGCATATTCGAGGATTTCGCGGGGGACGCGCAAGAACTCGGGGTCAAAACTGCAAAGGAGCGCATTGGGGAATTCGCAGAGGTTGACCACTTCAGCAAGTACCTTTTCAGGGACAAGGGCGGTGCCGTGCGGTGCAGCCTGCTGATTGATGCCTTCGACAATCATTTCGCGGCGACGATTGTGGTCAACGATGACTTTATTGCCGCGCAGCACGTTTTTGTACTCGCGCATTGCCTGAATGGGAATACGCTGTGTCGACAAAAAGCGATGGCCGTAAGTATAGTTGCTCGATTCTAGATCCCCAAAGTTTAGCGGAATCGTGTCTGCGCCTAAAATGGCTAAAATCCAGCGCACCGGGCGGATAAAAGCGACCTCGCTACTGCCCCAGCGCTGCTTTTTTGGCCAGTCAATTCCCGTGATAAGCCCCTGCAGCAGACTGGGGAGTACGTCCCGTGCCGGCAGACCCTTTTCCTGCTTGATTGCGTAGGTGTATTCTGTGCCGTCACTATCGCGCAGCTCGATTGTGGCAAGGTCAATGCCCTTACCACGGGCAAAACCCTCCAGTGCTTTGGTGGCATTGCCCTCGGCATCGTAGGCGATTGCTTTCGAGGGGCCTTTGTACTCGATTTCGCTGTCTTTTTGTCGCTGCGCAAGACCGCTGACCAAAAGCGCCAGTCTGCGCGGGGTAGAATACACCTGCAGATCTTTGTAGTCCAGTCGCGCCTGCTCAAGGGCTGTGCGTGCCAAAGCCTCTAGTTGCACACGGGCAGCATCGAGTGGTGTCGAGGGCATCTCTTCGACACCGATTTCAAACAAGAGGTCAGCGGTGTAAGGCTTGAGGATGTCCATTACAGCTCACCTCCACCCTGCTTGGCAGCGGTTTCTGCGCCGTCAGCACTGTCAGCAGCGTCTGCGTCAGATGCGTCAGCAGGCTGCAGATAGGCAGCACAGCAGCGTTTTGCCAGGTCACGAACACGCAAAATGTATGCCTGACGTTCGGTAGCACTGATAGCACCACGCGCATCAAGCAAGTTAAAGACGTGGCTGCATTTCAGCACGTAGTCATAGGCAGGAATCGGCAGCTGTGCCGCCAGGGTATGGACGCACTCCGCCTCGAACTGAGCAAACAAATCCAGTAAAAAGGGCACGCTTGCCGTCTCGAAATTGTAGGCCGAATACTGTTGTTCATTTATTTTGAAGACATCGCCGTAGGTCACCGCGTCTCCTGCAGGAGAGAGCGACCAAACCAGGTCATAGACGCTGTCAACACCCTGGACAATCATCATCAGGCGTTCCAGACCATAGGTGATTTCTGCCGGCACAGGACGACATTCAAAGCCGCCGACCTGCTGAAAATAGGTGAATTGGGTGACTTCCATGCCGTCCAGCCAGACTTCCCAGCCAAGCCCCCAGGCACCCAGCGTGGGTGATTCCCAGTCGTCCTCGACCAGACGCATGTCATGTTTTGCCGGGTCAATACCCAAAACTTTCAGCGACTGAAAGTAGAGGTCGACCACGTCATCGGGACTGGGTTTTAGTATCACCTGCAACTGATAGTAGTGCTGCAGACGGTTGGGGTTCTCGCCGTAACGCCCATCGGTCGGACGGCGCGAGGGCTGCACGTAAGCTGTGTTCCAGCTGTCTGGCCCCAGACTGCGCAAGACTGTTGCCGGATGAAAGGTACCCGCCCCAACCTCGCTGTCATAGGGCTGCAAAATCACGCAGCCATAGTTCGCCCAATAATTTTGCAGGGCGAGGATTCCCTCTTGAAAAGTTAGCATATCACGCTGTGAGCGCACATTCATCGTCGCCGCAGTTCCCCCTAAGATTTCCACCTTTTACCAAGTGTCCAGTATAGCAAAGTGACAGGTGGGGGCGCTTGGTGCCATCCAAAACCATTAGAGCGCATCCAGGTGGGTGAGATTCGTGCTGATTTAAGAAAGAGGAAGCGCAGCGTAGTTGGCTCCTACGTGAGCATTTCTCTTTCTTAAATCAGTGCGGAGATCGCGCGCCTGGTGCGCTCTCGTGTCAGTAACTTAAAACCTGCAACTCCATCTCGTGCTTACTGCGTCTGGTAGCACTCACTATCACTAGCAAGCTAACAGCAGCTATAAGTAGCAGTGCCATACCAAACATGCCAATATCAAGTCCTGTTGGTGGCACAAAAAAGTCAGTATTGGTAAAGTCTGCCGTATTAGCAGCCTCACCGAGTGTTTGCTCACCAGTCGAAAGTGATACGTTCGGTGTACGTTCTGGTGGGTTAATGATAGACGTATCGATGACGCCATCAGTGCGCACCACAACATGAGGTGTGTAGTCAGAAACAGCGAGTTCTACTGCTGTATATCTGGCTCCCACATGCGTGTCAAGAAAGACGAGTGTTTGATTGTGGGTCAAGGCTACGGTTCTGGTCACTTCATCGGTGAATTCAATGACAGAGCCAATGGTCTCGTTTGTCAGCGTATCAATAATCTGTGCTCGATACACAATAGGTGGTGTTGCTGTTGTTGCAAGGGATGGTGCTGTCAACCTAATATCAAAGTCAAATGCTCTGCTGAGGTCAGGCATGATTCCTGTTGTTGTCTTTGATATGCGCAGTCCACCTACAGCCAGTGGGTCTGTTGGATCGATTTCTACGTTTCTGACAAAGGTGTTAGTGAAAGTCAGAGCAGTGTCTAAATCTTCCAGTTTGCTGCCCAGTGTGTCACCTGCGAGTACTTCTTGTACGAGTATTGCGCTGACAAAGGTTCCCGTACCGCCTGAATCAGGTAGCACTATGAAGGTGACTTGATACACCGTCGGGTCAAAAGTCATTGTTTCTGTTGTGGTATTGCT
>WREJ01000074.1 GCA_009779395.1 Coriobacteriia bacterium | reverse complement strand
TGTGGGAGTTAGTGGTGTTACTAGTGCTGATAGTTAGTTTAGTAAGACGAAGCCGCCGCTAACTGCGACGGCTTCCCTCAAAAATTAATTGGGGCAACTGCTGCAGGACAACATCAAGCTACCCTGCCTAGTATCTTACAATTTTCGCATACCAATCGTCAAGCATTTTGATGGACAGACTCTGCCAATCTTTTTAAATTCGCTCAAATTTCTCCTCGTGTGACGCTGTGGTTCTGCTACTATAAGGGTGTTAGCTCACTCTGCCGTTAGAAAGGACCTCAATGTCAGCGCAATCAGGTCACGTCGGTATGCCGCCTACCAGTTTTGACCCTCGCTTTGTTCAGCATTGTGCGACTAAAATGCGCATTGACATTGTGAAGATGCTTGCCGGTGCTGGCTCGGGGCATCCGGGTGGTTCGCTTTCGGCAGTTGATCTGGTGGCGACACTCTATTTTGGCGCTGTCATGCACTATGACCCGCACAATCCGCAGCTCCCGAGTCGTGATCGCTTTATCCTGTCAAAGGGACATGCGGCACCGGTGCAGTATGCGGCTTTGGCGCGTGCTGGTTATTTTGACCCGGCTGAACTGAAAAAGCTACGCAAGCTGGGATCAATGCTGCAGGGTCATCCCGATGCGCGCAAGTGTCCTGGTGTCGAGGTCTCGACGGGGTCGCTGGGACAGGGGCTGTCGATTGCCGCTGGACTGGCGCAGGGACTTGCCCTGGTAGGACAGATGGGCAGTGATGGACAGACTCCGCCACGTATTTATACTCTGCTCGGTGACGGCGAGCTGCAAGAGGGACAAAATTGGGAAGCTGCTTTGTATGCGGCTCACTATGGCTTGGGGTCAGTGGTGGCGATTGTGGACCGCAATATGCTGCAGATTGATGGCAACACAGAAGACGTGATGGCACTTGCTGATGTGGGCGCAAAGTTTGCGGCCTTTGGCTGGCAGGTGGCAAGCGTTGACGGTCACGATGTGCCGGCAATCCGTGAGGTCTTGTGCGCGCCGCGCCCACCTGACAAACCCTACGCGATTATCGCTGACACCGTAAAGGGCAAGGGCGTTTCATTTATGGAACATGTAGCAGGCTGGCACGGGGTTGCTCCCAGTGAAAAGGAGTGTGCTACTGCCATAGCAGAGCTTGACCAGTATCTTGCTGACCTGGGCACTATCACCATTGAGAGGAGCGCGTCATGAGCAAGCAAGGAAAAGCAACGCGCGCTGCTTTTGGCGAGACCTTAGTACAGTTGGTCGGTGAGGGATATGACATTGTTGCTGTCGAGGCTGACCTTGCGGGTTCGACCACAACAGCACAGCTAGGCGAGGCCTACCCTAAGCGCCTGTTTAACGCTGGCATTGCCGAAGCAAACATGGTGGGTGTTGCTGCAGGTCTTGCGCTGGCAGGACAGATTGCTTTCACGGGGTCATTTGCTGTCTTTGGGACGGGGCGCGTCTACGACCAGATTCGCAACACCGTCTGCTATAACATGCTTGACGTGAAAATCGCGCCGACGCACAGTGGCGTGACCGTCGGTCCTGACGGCGGCAGCCATCAAATGCTTGAAGACATCGCGCTGATGCGCGTGCTGCCTAATATGCGCGTTTTGGTGCCCGCCGACTACACAGCGGCGCAAGCTGCCATTCGTTATGCGGCGACCACGCCAGGACCCTTTTACATTCGGCTGGGTCGTGCGGCAACGCCCGACATTTACGGCACAGCAGGTACGGTCAAAACAGCGACACCTTTTGATGTGACCAAAGCTCATATTGTGCGCCCCGGCACAGACATCACTATCGCCGCCTGTGGTATCGAGGTCGCCGAGGCATTACAGGCAGCAGAATTGCTGGCAGCAGAGGGCATTCAGGCAGAAGTCATCGACGTCATGTGCATCAAGCCGCTTGATGTTGAAACCCTGCTGCGGAGTGTGTCCAAAACAGGACGTCTTATCACCGCAGAAGAACACAGCGTGCTTGCTGGTATGGGTTCTGCTATTTCAGAGGTGCTGGCAGAGTTGTGTCCTGTTCCCACGCGGCGTATTGGCGTGGTGGACTGCTTTGGTACCAGTGGTAACCCCGAAGAATTGATCAAGCATTTTAAGCTGGACGCTCTCTCTATCGCGGCTGCCGCACAAGAACTTTTGGCGACATCCTAGCCACATTTTTGCGGCATTTTTGCGGTATTTTGGCCACCTGGGGCAGTTCGCAGTACGGTAACGCCTGCAGCAGGGACAGTAGCGGTGCTCTGTGTGCTTTGTTACACTGGTTTCGCCGATAAAATGCCCTTGTTTTGATACGCATGGTATCGGCGTGCCTTATACGTGTAGAAAAGGGAGGCTTGTGTGACCGACCTCGAGTCAAGACTTGACCAAATTGTGCCCGAACCTCAGTTTTCGCCCCGGGCGAATCGCGGGCCGCTGATGATTTCGATGAAAAACGTGTCGAAACGCTACGTTGCCAACAGGGCAGCACTAGAAAATATCAACGTAGAAGTCGCCGCCGGAGAGTTCGTCTTTATTGTCGGGCATTCTGGGTCGGGAAAGTCGACCTTTATTCGTATGCTGCTGCGCGAAGTCATTCCCAGCTCGGGGCAGATTATCGTTGCAGGACACGACCTCGGTCGCCTTAAAAACTCAAAAGTTCCCTATCTGCGCAGAAATATTGGCTGCGTCTTTCAGGACTTCAAGCTGCTGCCAAACAAAACGGCCTTTGAAAACGTTGCTTTTGCGCTGCAGGTTATTGGCAAGTCAAAGCACGTCATTAATACGCAGGTACCCGAAGTACTGCGCCTGGTGGGTCTGGAGGGTAAAATCCACAACTATCCTCACGAGCTGTCTGGTGGAGAACAGCAGCGTGTCTCTGTTGCACGTGCTTTTGTGAATCGTCCGCCGCTGCTTTTGTGTGACGAACCGACGGGTAACCTTGACCCGCAGACTTCGCTTGGTATTATGAAGCTGCTCGAGCGCATTAACCGTACCGGTACAACGACCCTTATTGCGACCCACGACCAAGAGATGGTGAACTACATGCGCCAGCGTGTTATCGCCCTTGACGAAGGTCAGCTGGTTCGCGACCAGGATAGGGGGGTGTACGGAAATGTCGATTAATCTGGGTTACTTTTTCAGCGAGGCAGCAACAAGCTTTCGCCGCAACTGGGTGATGACCTTTGGCGGCATTGCAACAATCTTTTTGTCGCTGCTGTTAATGGGCAGTGCTCTGCTTATGAATAGCTTGGTCACCGACATGACGCGTGATGTCGAGAGCAAAATCAGCATCAAAATCTGGATTCACGACGAAGCCGAAGACGCTGACATCGATGCCTTGCACAGTCAGTTGCTTGCGACAGAAAATGTTGCCAGCGTTGTGTACTTTACCAAAGATATGGCGATGGAACGCTTTACCGAGATGATGAAGGATTCGCCGCAAATTATCGAACATCTGCAGGACAATCCTCTGCCACGCTCGCTTGAAATCGAGCTGGTTGACACGCAAGAAATTGAGGGAGTGCTGACCATTATTCGTGCAAGTGAGGAATTTTCACGTATTGCCAATCCACCGGACAACCCCGAAGCGGCACTCGATTACGGTGAGGGAATTGTCGAAGTCTTGCTGGATGCCACGCAAACGGCACGCTACGTGGGGATGGTCTTTGTCGGCATTTTGGCGGTTGTCAGTCTGATTTTTATCAACAACACCATTCGCCTTGCCATTTACGCCCGCAGAAATGAACTGTCGATTATGCGTCTGGTGGGTGCAAGCAATGGCTTTATTCGCACACCTTTTGTTCTTGAAGGTGTCTTGCAGGCAGTAATCGGTGCTCTACTTGCAATACTGGTGCTGCTGGGGGTCAAGTCCTTCCTCTTCCCTGGGCTGCAAGAAACACTGGCGTTTATCAACTTTGATTTCTCGAACGCCCTGATGACGCAAATCGCCCTGATACTGCTTGCCACTGGCGTAGCGATTGGTATTTTGGGTGCTGTCATCGCCATGAGAAGGTACCTAAAGATTTAACAGCAGCACCTAATAACGGTGGGGCTGATAGCAATGGTATGATGCAATGCGGGTGCCGACCACCCGCATTGTTTGCGTTTGCTGTCAAACGTCACAAAAAGTGACGCCTCTGTCACGGCAACAGGTGATGTTAGGCAGCGGCGACTTGAAAGGAACACTATGAACCGCACAACAAAGCTCACCATACTAATCCTGACGGTGTCCATCTTGCTGCTGACAGCATTTTTGGGCGGCTTTGCCACGTCGCAGATTATGTTTCTGGCAGACGACTTTCGTGCGGGTCAAAATGCAGGCCTTACCAGACAAGTCTCTGATTTGTTCAATATAATGCAGAGAGAAGCCCTGAATCCACCGGATGAAACAACGGCAACGGCAGGCGCGCTGAACGGCCTGTTACGCAGCAACGGGGATACCTACGCGCGTTTTCTGACCGAGGACGAACTGCAACGCTATGAGGAAGGCATGATGGGTTCCTTTGGTGGCATTGGGGTGCTGCTGGGCGAGAAAGATGGCACTGTCTTTATCCTGCAGGTCTATGAGGGCACACCCGCAGAAGATGCCGGCCTGCAAGAGGGCGACTACTTTTACATAGTTGACGGCGAGGCGCGCCGTGACTGGATTAGCTCTGAGCTGTCATCGCGCGTGCGTGGCGAAGTAGGTACGCAGGTCGAGTTGACCATGGTACGCCCCTTTGAAGAGGACGTCATGCCTACCAGCATGCAGCACCCTCTCGGCGAGCTATTCACCGTCACCATCACCCGCGACATTATTCAAACGCCCGTTACCGAAGCACGCATGATTGACGGCACCATTGGTTATGTGCGCCTGTTTGAGTTTAATCGCCGTGCCACTGACGAGCTGCAAAGTGACCTCGAAGACCTGATAGAACAGGGAGCAACCAGCCTGATCCTTGACTTGCGCGACAATCCGGGTGGTGACCTCAACGAGGCTCTTGGTGTCAGCTCGCTTTTTATCACCGAGGGAGCAATTGTCCAGATTGAATCTGCCAACAGCCTCAAGCCCGATGTAATGTATCGTCGCGGTCCATCGCTTTCGGTGCAACTGCCTTTGGTGTGTATCGTTAATGGAAACAGTGCCTCCGCCGCAGAAATTGTCTCGGGTGCGCTGCAAGACCACGACCGAGCGCTGGTGGTGGGCACCGAAACCTTTGGCAAGGCAAGCGTGCAGACACAAATTCCTTTTGCGCGTGGTGCTGCTTTTATGACAACGGCGCACTATCTGACCGCAGACGGCAGGGTCATCGATGATGTGGGTAATACTCCTGACATTATTGTCGAGATGAGCATTGCTGATCGCGCTGACGAAGCTACAGACAAGCAATTACAGCGTGCCATTGCAGAAGCACGCAGACGCAGGTAGTACGGGGCAGCGACAAGCCGTGAAAAAGCTAGCGGGAAATAAAAAGGCCTACCACGATTACTTTATCGAAGAGACCTTCGAGGCGGGTATTGTGCTGACCGGCACCGAGATTAAATCGATTCGAGAATATGGTCTGTCGCTGAAAGAAAGCTACGCGCATGTGCGCGGCGGTGAGGTCTGGCTGCACGGCGTGCACATCAAACCCTACGCGCAGGGTTCTTACAACAACGTTGATCCTCTGCGCAGCCGCAAGCTGCTGCTGCACAAAAAGCAAATCCGCTACCTGGACGCACAAACCAAGCAAGCCGGGCAGACCATCGTTCCTACCAAAGTCTATTTCTCGCGTGACAACCGCCTAAAGGTAGAAATCGCCTTAGCTCGCGGCAAGAAAAACTACGACAAGCGGGCAACTATTGCACAGAAAGACGCCCAGCGTGATATTGAGCGGGCGTTGAAGGATCGCAGTCGCTAAGCTGTTTTTGCTGCAATTCCCCCCAATCATGAACATTTTGAGAAATGTGACCAACATGTTACAATTTTTTCGCTAGTAAAGTAGTGCTATTTGACGTATAAAATACGACTAAGTGAGGCATACTGTGACCG
>WREJ01000073.1 GCA_009779395.1 Coriobacteriia bacterium | reverse complement strand
GTTGTTAAAGTGGGTGACCAGGTCGAGGTCAAGGTACTGGATGTTAACATCAAGCGCGAGCGTATTTCGCTGGGTCTAAAGCAGACGCAAGAGGATCCCTGGAAGGCGCTTATCTCGAAATTCCCGATTGATTCTATTGTTGACGGCAAGGTCACCAAGCTGGTTCCCTTTGGCATTTTTGTCGACCTGGGCAACAGCGTCGAGGGTCTGGTGCACATTTCTGAAATGGCGCGCGGGCATGTCGAAACCCCCGACCAGGTGGTCGATGTTGGCGATGAAATCAAGGTCAAAGTTATGACTATTGACGAAGAGCGCCGCCGCGTCTCGCTGTCTATGCGTGCAGCTGCCGAAGATTTGGGCATTGACGTCGAAATCAAAAAGAGAGAACGTCTCGGCTTGCGTGATGATGAGGAAGAGTCAGAGTCCAGCACTGCAGCAGAGGAAGCAGCTGAAGAAGCCGCTGAAGAGATCGCAGAAGAAATAGCTGAAGAGGTTGCAGAAGCTGTTGAGCTTGTCGAAGAAGTCGAGGAAGCTGCTGAAATAGCTGAAGAAGCTGCTGAAGAAGTCGAGGAAGCCGAAGAAGCTGCTACCGAAGAGCCAGCTGAAGATGATAAGGCTGATGAAGAAGTTTCCGAAGAAACCTCCGACGACAAAGAGTAATACTGCTTGTTAGAGTGCTCCAGACGTTCAAGGTCCAGGAGGCTTGAAAAATAAAAAATGCTAAGCGTACTAAGCTACTCGTGCATTTTTGATTTTTCAAACGACGCCGAGATTGGGCGTCTGGTGTGCTCTGGAGTTATAATTTAGTTCCAATGAAACATACGATACTATACGATACGACCCTGCGTGATGGAGCGCAGGGCATCGGCATGTCCTTCTCTGTCGAAGACAAGCTGCGTATTGTAGCGCGCCTTGACGCGCTGGGGATTCCCTACATCGAGGGTGGCTATCCCGGTGCAAGTCCCAAAGAAACAGAGTTCTTCCGTCGCGCCGCAGACCTGCCGCTGCAGCAAGCAAAACTTGCAGCCTTTGGTACGGTGCGCAAGGCGGGACAGACAGCAGAAAATGACGCAGGTCTTGCTGCCTTGCTGGCGGCACAGACCTCTGTGGTCTGCCTGGTCGCAAAGGCATGGGACTGGCAGGTAAAAGAAGCCCTACAGACGACGCTTGAAGAAAACTGCGCCATGCTGGCTGATTCTGTCACCTATCTGAAAAGCCACGGCCGCGAAGTCATTGTTGACCTCGAGCACTGTTTTGACGGCTACCGAGCACATCCTGCCTACGTACATACGCTGATTGACGCAGCTTGCACCTCTGGTGCTGACACGATTGTCCTCTGTGACACTAATGGGGGTACTCTGCCGCATGATGCTACAGAAATTGTCGAGTCTGTCCAGCACTATTTGACTCATTTGGCTGACACGCATTGTGCGGGTCAGCAGCTACCGCAGTTGGGTGTGCATTTTCACAATGACGCGGGTTGTGCTGTCGCAAACTCGCTGCTTGCGGTTAACGCTGGCGTGACTCAGGTGCAGGGAACGGTCAACGGTTACGGGGAACGTGCCGGCAACGCTGATTTGCTGGTTGTTGCGGCGTCTTTGGTGACAAAAAGGGGCGACAGCTGTCTGACGCCACAGCAGCTGGCACAAATCACCGAAGTCAGTACTTTTGTGGCAGATGTTGCGAACAAAAGCCTCGCCGAACAGCATCCCTACACGGGACGCTCGGCCTTTTGCCACAAGGCGGGTCTGCATGTCAGCGTTTTACAAAAGCTGCCCCAGGCCTACGACCACATCGACCCTAGCGCGGTGGGCAATGCCGACCAGATTGTTGTCAGTGACCTGGCTGGACGTGCTCTGCTTGGCATGAAGGCAGCTGCTTTGGGGCGTGAACTTGACGACGCTGCGTTGACCGCTGTTTTGGCGCGCATCAAGCAGCTGGAACAGCAAGGCTATAGTTTCGAGGCGGCTGATGCGTCGCTGGTGCTTTTGATTGACAGAGAGCTTGACCAGTACCGGCCATCTTTTGAACTAGAGGCTTTTCGGGTCGAGGCAGATAAGCGTAGTGCTGCTGTCACCGACAGTGAGGCGACGGTAAAGCTGCGTGTTGATGGGCAACGTGTTGTTGCTATTGGCGAGGGAAACGGACCAGTTAATGCGCTTGATACGGCGCTGCGCAAGGCACTGCAGCAGCTGTATCCGTCCTTGTGCGACATCAAATTGCTTGACTACAAGGTGCGTGTCCTTGACGAAAGCAGCGGTACCGACGCCGTGACGCGCGTGCTGATAACTAGTGGCAATTCCGAACAAACCTGGGGAACGGTTGGGGTCTCGGCAAATATTATCGAGGCTTCCTGGGAAGCACTGGTGGACTCTATCGAATACGGTCTGTCGCTGACAGAAACGTCTTGATGAATATTGACCTGCTGGCTACGACCAGCACTAACGAACGTTGGCTAATTCTGGCCAATCTCATCCGCGAAATTGGTATGCAGGCGACCTATTACATGGGGATTTTTGGTTATGCTGCCTTTGGCTTTGGGGGAAATCCGCATATTATTGCGGCCGTGATGCTGGTGTTTAATATCTCGCATATGATTGGCAGTGTTGCTGCGGGCATTGTCATTGACCGGATTGGGCCGCGCCGGACGGTGCTTGTTAGCTCGCTTTTGGTGATTGCCACCTGTCTGGTCTTTTTTGTCGTTGACAGTCATCTGCCGACTTTTTTGCTGCTGACCGCTGTTTTTGGTGTTGTGACAACGGTGCTTAATATGGCGTATTTGTCTTTTGCTCCTTATCTAGAGCGCACAAAGATGGGTCTGCGCCGCGTGAACTCGTTTCTGACGGTTGGCACCTTTATTGCAGCAGTGATTGGTCCTGCTTTGGGAGCTGTTGTCATCGGCAGCTTTTCGGTGTACAGCGTGTTTATTCTGATGGCGATTGCTACAGCGATTGGCACGGGCATCACCCTGGTGGTGCGCGAAATCTACCAGCCTATCAGCACAGACAACACGACTGAAAAGACCAGTCCCCTTCGCGAGGCACTGGAAGGTTGGCGTATTATCAAACAGTCGCGTACCCTGCGCTTTTATTTGATAGCAGCCATTGCCATGGTCTTTGGCTTTGGTGCTTTTGATGCCCTGGAACCGCTGTATTTCAAAGAAGTTTTGGCGGTGGAGTTGTCCACGATGGGCTGGATTCAGGCGATTGGGGGCATTGGTCTTATCGCCGGTGTTATCGCGCTGGCACTGGTGTCAGCCGACAAAGTCAATGCACGGCTGTTGGCCGTACTCGTCCCCCTTTGTGGTATTGGAACGGTGATTTATGTCGGGACGCATAACCTGCTGTGGGTGGTTGTAGGTCAGCTGATGCTGGGCGCGGCATTTGGCGTGTTTGACCCGCTGCTGCGCACGCTGGTGCAGGCAGATTCCCCCCTTGAGGTTGCCGGTCGCGTGCTGGGTACCATCAACATGATTATCGTCGGTTTGCTGCTGGTTCCGCTGCTGGTGGCTCCTAGTTTGTCAAACCTTATCGGAGTACAACCAGTACTGGTATCGGCAGGTGCTTTGACCCTGGCATTAGGCATATTGCTGTACCCAGCAGGCAAAAAGCTAGACGCCAAGGTAGCAGAGAGCCGCAGTAACATGAAGGTCGACATTTTCGCCGACGAGTAAAGCAAGCTAACACCTAATCAGGGTGCCCTGGCCGTTTGCTGTTTCCATATGTTACCCCTGTGTATCACATTACTATTTTGCTATAATGGTTATCTGGAATTGAAACCAGAGAGAGAGTAGAATGAAAAGACCCAAACAGTTTTTGCTTGCGATGACTGTCTTGATAGTCGTGGTTGCGTGTCTGCTGCCGCTGAACGCCGTAGCGTTTGATTCTGGTCTCACAAATGGCCTCAATGATAGGGCCGACGGCAAGGGTCGCTTCTCTTTTTTCAATCCGATTTCTACGCATCTTTCTCGCTTTTTCGAGACTTTTGACTTCTTTATTGTTCGCCCCGCTGCAGCAGAGGACGAACCCTCTGTCAACGACACACCACCACCACTGCACCACCCTCCGGTGGTGCAGCATCAAGTGACGGGTGCAAGTATTGCTGCTATCGCAGGGGACCAAGCACCAGTGACAGAACCAGTTGCGGGACAGATTTTGGTAGCACACATCGAAACAACAGCAGGACGGGTCAATGGCTATCCTGCCAATGAAGACGCGCTATTTCAGTGGTTTTATGCCGAGGACCCCGCGACCATTGTAGGAACAGAGTCGACCTACGCGCTGACAGGTGATGACGTGGGTCAGGTATTGGCTGTTACCGTCAGCATGAAAGACAAGACGGGTTCTGCTACCTGGACTGCCTCTCAGGCGGTTCAAATACTGGTCGACCTCAATAATCTGCTGATTGTGGACAGCGCGAAAATCTATGGCGAGGATGACGCTCTGGCATACCCACCGCTTGACCGGCAGCTGCTGGCTGGCTGGTGTCTGTGGGCAGACCCTGCTGATTTTGACGTAGAGCTGTGGCGACAAGACGGCGAAGAAGCAGGCAGCTACACGGTGTATGCGCAAGCGAGCAGTGAGGCAGAAAACTACCGCATTATTCCCCTTGATAGTGAAGAAGATACCATCATTGGTAGCTTTGAAATCCTACCACGACCTCTGACGGTGACAGCGGCAAATGCCTCGCAGGCTTTCAACGGAGTAGCACTGACCAGGGATCTGTGGTTTCTCACTGCAGGAACTTTGCTCGATGGTCACGAACTGCAGGTGACAGTGACTGGCTCGCAGCTTGCCGTTGGCTTTAGCCCAAACGTGCCCAGTGCTGCAACAATCACTTATGTAGCGGCAGATGACAGCGAAGTCGATGTCACCGCAAACTACGACATCAGCTATGTAAACGGCACCCTGACTGTTTCGACACCGCCCCCGCAGACGGCAGGTCCGCAGGCTCCGCCACCGCCGCAACAGCCAGCAAATAACGCGCCCCAGCGCACAGACAGCAATCGTCCGCGTCCTGTTGCTGAAACCACCGAAGAAGAAGCCGAAGAAGAGGCAGAAGACGATGCAGAGGAAGAGCTCAGTCCAACACCGCGAACAGCAGAAGCAATAGAAGACGCAGCGCTGTCCCCAGAAGGATTTGACCAGTTAGACCTTGCAGAAGAAGACGATGACCTGATGGCAACTGGTCTGGTGATTGCTGCAATTTGTACGGTTCTTGCCGCAGCGATTGGTGCTGCAGCAATTTTCTACCACAAAAAGAAGGGGCTTGGCTAGGTAAGACCCGCGATAGGATAAGATAATAGGCACTATGAATGATACGCGCCCCCTTAGCATAGACTTGCTGATCGAAGACATCCTTGCGTCGAATCCTAATGCCAATGTGGATGCAATTCGCAAGGCGTATGACTACGCTGCAAAAGCGCACCAGGGACAGCTGCGCAAAACGGGCGCAGCTTTTATCACCCATCCGCTCGAGGCTGCTCATATCCTCAGTGGCTTGAACATGGATTCTGCGACCATTCAGGCAGCACTTTTGCATGATGCTGCAGAAGATGTCGAGAGTGTGACCATTGCAGGCATCAAGAAAGAATTTGGCACAGAAGTTGCCGATTTGGTTGACGGCGTGACAAAGCTGGGTCAGGTCAGCTACAACACGCGCACCGAACAACAGTCAGATTCGATGCGCAAAATGATTATTGCCATGGCAAAAGACCTGCGTGTCATCCTGATAAAGTTGGCTGACCGTCTGCACAATATGCGGACGCTGGACGCCCTTCCTGAACATAAGCGCATTGCAAAAGCACAGGAAACTCTCGATATTTTTGCGCCCCTTGCTCACCGTTTTGGGATTTCTGCCATTAAGTGGGAGCTAGAAGACCTTGCTTTTTCCTATCTAGAACCAGAGCGTTACCAGCAGATTGTGGTGATGGTGCAGGAGAGTCGTGAGGCGCGCGAGGCCTATGGCGACGAGATTGTGGGAGAGATTGAAAAGGTGCTTGACACCGTCAGCATCAAGGCAAAAATCCAGGGTC
>WREJ01000072.1 GCA_009779395.1 Coriobacteriia bacterium | reverse complement strand
CAGTTACATAGTACTGTTTCACTAGAAGAGAAATTGTAACATGCTGGTCGCATTTCTCGAAATGTTCATTATTGGGGGAGAATTGCCACCGCGCCTAGCAAAAAAGTTTCAGAAAATTTTCAAAAAACTGTACAAGCGTTTGCTTTATCTGTTACTCTTTGAATCTGGCAGCCTGATGTTGCAGGCGGTTTGCTCCTCGCATGAGAGCGAGGTGATGAATATGCCTGAACCGTTAGTCGTAATCGCTTTGGTGCTTGCGCTGGCGAAAGAAGCTGTTCTGCTGGTCAGGGCTGTTATTGACCTGATAGTAAGAAACCGCCACAGCTAATATGCCGTAGCGGCTTCCAAAACCCTTATTAAGAGGTAGTGAGCCGTCTGCGACCAAACATCAGGCTGCCTCTCATGTAAGCAATTCTAGCAAGGTGTTTGCTTTAATGCAAGTAACACCACCATCTTCAATTAAGGGAAGCGCATAAACTGATGTGGATCCTCGCGCAACTGCTGCAACAACTCTGCTGCTGCTGTGTAATTGGTATCCTGTGCAGTGACAAATTCCAGTTCTGCTATCGCGGCATCGATGTCACCCAAAAGTATCAGCGCGTCTGCATAGCGTGCACGCAAAGCCAGTCCATTGGGAGTAAAGGCAATCTTTTCGCGGGCAAACTCTGCTGCATGCTGTACGTAACTGCGCCCCTCTGTGCCACCGATAATCTCTCCTAGATTGATGTAAAAATTAGTCACTGCCAAATACGAATCGTATTCCCAGGGTGACATGTCAATCAGGTGCTGGGCAGCGCGTTTTGCCTCTTCAACTTGCATAGCAGCATCGGGCGTTTCGTTAAAGACGTGCAGCAGCGTGTAGTGGCCCAGCAGCGCAAAATAGTCCGTGAAGTAGCGTTCGTTAAAGGGGTTTAAGCGAATCATGCGTTCTGCTTCTGCTTTTGCCATCCGCAGTACCTCTATGTCTCCGGTATTAAGCTGCGTTGCCACAACAGCTGCCGGCATGGCATATGCCTGGTCAGCAGCAAGAAGGCGCGTTGCAAAAACACAGGGAACGGTCAGCAAAGCTGCCGCAAGCAGCACCGTTGCCTGTGCCATCAGCGTTGGTTTCAGCGGACGTACCGTAATGGTTTGCGAGACAGGAACCATCAAGACAGCCATAAATATCCAGAGCAAAAAGGTCGCGCCCGGCAGAGACAGTCCAAAGAACAGATGCACACAATAGGCAACACAGGCGCATACTATGCCAATGAACAAAACACGCCCCGGCTGACCTTTTTTAGTCAGCTTGAGGCAGTTGCGAATAGCAAGAAAAGCAACCCAGAACAAAATGGCGTAAAACAGTATCACGCCCACAATGCCAATACCGGTAGCAAGCTGCAGGGGAAAATTGTGTACGTTGTCGGCGACAGAACGAAATCCTGCTGCCTGAGAATACTCGGGGGGAGAAAAGCGACGAAATATCAGACGGAAGGTATCAAGTCCGTACCCAAGTATTGGACGTTCTGCAATCGCCAGCATCGCGGCGTCCCAGATTTGAAAGCGTGTAAGTGCACTGCCCTGGTCAAACTCGAAAATAGATTGAACACGAACCCAAAAGTTCATGACACCGTCTGTACGTGTCAGCGAAGCGGCAATAAAGGCAGTAACACCGGCAGCAACTCCACCGGCAAACAGCCAGTCTTCTTTGACTCCCTTTGCTTTTTGACGCCACATCAGCAAAGCAAAAACAATGATTGTCACAAAAAAGGCAACCCAAAGCGAGCGCGCAAATGCCGTGATTGCCACAATCGAGTTCAGCAGCAGCACAAACCAGTACCAGCGGCGCCATTTTGGATTTTGTTCAGAAAAAATCAGTCCCAGATTGATGAAAATGCTAAAGGCAAGAAAACCTGCCAACAGGTCAGGATTGCCAAAGGTCGAGAACGAACGATTTTGCTCGAAGGGAAGCTGTCCCCACTGAAGGGGATCTGCTCCTAGTGCCTGCAACAGACCGTAGCCGGCAACAATAAAACTTGACCAGCTGAGGGTCTGTGCCAGCTGGCGCACACGCGGCAAAGTAGTCGCGTACTGCATAGTGAGGAAAAATAAGAGCGCGTACAGAATATAGGACCATGCTCCGTCGTAGCGGCGATACTTACCTAAAAATGCCGTTGCTGGACTGATAGAGGTCATCGTAGTAATCGCTATCCAGATCAAAAAGACGCCCAGCAAAATATAGATGCGGTGGTAGCGGATTTCTCCGCCATTTAAGACAACATCCCATATCCAGGTCGCCAGCAGCACCATAACGCCTATGCGCAGCACAAACACTTTGATGCCGTCAAAGCCGTCAACCAGGTGCAATCCCATGGCAGCGAGCGGTCCATTTGACATGATGATAGGGACCAGAGCAACCAGACCCAGGATTAGCCACCACGCAAACTTGCCCGCCGTAGTGGTTTCGCGAATTCCGCTACTAGTAGTCATCAACGTGCACCCTTCCCTGTTAGCACTACTTTTATGGTCTCGACAACAATCTGTACATCGAGTGCCGGGCTTTGATGGTACAAATACATTAGGTCGTATTTTAACTTACGCTGCGGTGTTGTGGCGTATCCGCCATTAATTTGCGCCAGTCCTGTTACCCCTGGCTTGATACGGAAACGTTCAGAATAGCCGGGAATGTCGCTGACGTAGGCTGCAATAAACTCGGGGCGTTCGGGGCGTGGCCCGATAAAACTCATCTCGCCGCGCAAAATGTTAAAAACCTGCGGCAGCTCGTCGATACGGAATTTGCGCAGGGTCTTGCCCGTAGCAGTGATACGAGGGTCGTCTTTTGTTGCCAGTACTGGACCAGAGTCCTGCTCGGCATTGGTAAGCATCGTCCTGAATTTGTAAATCAGAAACACGCGCTGCCCGCGCCCCATGCGTTTTTGCCGGTAAAAGACGGGGCGACCGTCACTTATCAGTATTACTGCAGCAACGACCAGCATTAGGGGTAGAGTCAGGATAAGCAGGCAGAGTGCGCCCAAAACATCAACCGCCCGCTTTGCCATACGTTGATAGCGTGGGATGGTGCCTGACACAATACGCATCAGCGGAATGTCGCCGATGATGGTCGAGGTGCGTCCCATAAAGGTCTCGTACAGTTCAGGAACAACGTCTACCGTCAGATTGACGTGGTCAGCCAAAACCAGCTGCTCGATGGTCTCGCGTATGCGTGCGGGGTCTGCCACAATGACGCGATTGATGCCGTCTGCCTGGATTCGGTCGTTAATCTGCTGCAATTCACTGTCAGCAGAAAGCTGCGCAACCAAGTTCCAGCCCCATTTTCTGCGCGCAGAAATAGACTTTGCCAGGTCACGTGCTGTGTCCCCATTGCCAATGATAAGGGTACGCTGCTCGGGCCAGTGTATTCTGCCAAAGCGCAAAAACAGCAGCCGCCAGCCCAGCATAAAGGTTGTCGAAAAACACAGAATAAAGGGTAAAGTCGTGCGCGGAAAGGCAGCTGTTGCGTTGCCCCCCAAAAAGGCAATAGCAGTCAAAGCAAGGGTGCCCAACATAGCGGCAGGAATCACCTTTGAGGTTGTTGACCAGGGTGAATCTAGCTGCTGCGGTTCGTACAGGTCATACAGCCAGCCACAGGACAGATAGGCTGCCGTCAACAGCGGCCACAGCGCCACATAGGCAGCAACATTGTGCGGCGGAGCATCACCCATAAAACGCAGCGCAAAAGCAGCGATAACTGCCGCGTTTACAAAGACCGCGTCGGCAAGCAGCGAGAACAGGCGGAAGCGAAAGCGTGACATCAGATCAACTGCCCTTGTGACGGTTCTGTGTTTAGAGCCAGTGCCTGAGCATAGACAGCAGTGACCGCGTCAACCATGCGCGGAATGTTAAACTCGCTGAGTGCGCGTTGCTGTGCCTGACGACCAAGACGCGCACGCAAGTCGTCGTCTGCAAGCAGTGCGTTCAGTGCACCAGCCAGCGCGTCTGCATCACGCGGAGCAGCAGTCAGACCAGTCACCCCATCAAGGTTTGCGTAGGTCACGCCCGTATTGAGTCTGCTGGACACGACCGGTGTTCCTGCCGCATGCGCCTCTATCTGTACCAGCCCAAAGGCCTCGGAAGATTCGATACTGGGCAAAGTCAGCAGGTCTGCGGCGTGAAACCAGGCAATCAGCTCATCATTGTCGGCGTAGTCGATGACATGGACCTTCTCCTCTGCCTGCTGTTCTGCAAGTCCTTCGAGCAAAATACGGTCGGGTCCCTTGCCAATGATGACAAAATGAGCGTCGACCGCAGGGATTGCTCGCGCCAAAATCTCGATACCCTTGTAGTAGATCAGTCTGCCCACAAATAGCACAATGGGCTTGCCGTCTGCTGCGTACTGGGCGCGTAATTGCAGCGCGCGCGCCATCGCCTGGGGGTTGTATGCGATGTCTTCGACCGGTAGTCCAAAGTTTACCTGACGGCATTTTTCTGCGCGTGGTGCCAGCCAGGGGGAATGTTCGATTAGCTGCGGAGATGACGCCATAATAAGGCGCGAACGGTTCAGAAACTTGTGTAAGAAAGGGCTGTAGAGTGCCAGTGCTTTTTTCTGGCGCACAATGTCTGAGTGGTAGGTAATCACATAGGGCTCTGTTTTCGAGGCAAGCTGTCCAATCCATTCAAACTCACCCCAGGGATAGGGGAAGTGAAAGTGCATGATGTCAGCCTGTTGTGCCTCTGCCGCAAGTACCTGCCCCATGTAACGCACGACAGGTGTTGATGCGCGCTCGAACTGGCGCGGCAGACGCACGACCTGTACACCGTTGATGACATCTTCTGAGTAGCTGCGCTGGTCGTTGCTACTAATAATGCGAACGCTGTGTCCTGCTTTGACCAGTCCCTCTGCAAGGTCACGCACGTGAAATTCAATGCCACCCACATGGGGCGGATAGTACTTGTTGACCATGACAATACGCATGCCGCTGTGTGTGTCAGTCATCACGCGGCCTCCTGCACCAGCTGCTCACCAGCTGCAAGCAATTCTGCAACACGGTCTGTGGTTGCAGCCTCTGCGTAGATGCGTACCAAAGGTTCAGTGCCCGATGCACGCAGCAGCAGCCATTCGTCTTTGTTCAGTAGAAACTTTGCGCCGTCTACATGGACGTACTCTGCCACAGAAGTGCCCGCAACGCTCGAGGGGCGCACAGTAGGCAACAGGTCGCGAAAACGCTTGATGTGCTGCGGGTCAAGGGTCAGGTCGCGGCGGTCGTAGTGTAGCGCGCCAACACGCGCCTCGAGGTCTGCGACCAGCTGGCGCAGGCTTTTGTTTGTCTGCGCCATCATTTCTGCAAGCAGCAGGCTCATCAGCAGCCCGTCACGTTCGCGCACATGGCTGGGAATGCCAATGCCGCCGCTTTCTTCGCCGCCAATCATGACGTCGCCGGCAAGCATTTCCTGATAAATCCACTTGAATCCAACGGGCGTTGTCGTCAGCGGCATCCCTAGATGTGCCGCTACACGGTCGACCAAAAACGAAGTCGACAGTGCTTTGACAATCCTGCCACTTTTGCCGCGCTGCTCTGCCATATGCAATGCCAACAGCGCGATAATCTTGTGTGACGAGACAAAGTCTCCCTCTTGGTCAAGGGCGCCCAGCCGGTCAGCGTCACCATCAAGGACAAAGCCAGCAGTCGCAGATGCAGCAGTTACGGCAGCGGCGGCAGCATCTGTCCAGGGCGGAATGGGTTCTGGGTGCAAGCCACCAAAAGTCGCGTTGTGCCCATCATGAATCCTGACGACCTCTACCCCCAGCTGCTCGAAAAGTTCTGCCAGATAAACGCGCGACGCACCATACAGCGGGTCAATGACAAGTTTTAAGTTCGCAGCCGCAATCGCATCTGTATCAACAAAATCGCGGAGTGCGTCCAGATAGTCAGACAGAATATCGGCCTCGAGCACCATGCTGACCTGCGCATCAGTTGCTGGTTCTGCTGGTAGCAAGTCTTCGATCTGGCGCGTGAACTCGACACCCGATGCGCCACCGTCACTCATGCGCACCTTGATTCCCAGCCACTGCGCGGGGTTGTGGCTGGCAGTCAGCTGCAAGCCACCAATTGCAGCTTCGTCACGGGCAACTGCCCAGCACAAACAGGGTGTCGGTACGTAGCGATCT
>WREJ01000071.1 GCA_009779395.1 Coriobacteriia bacterium | reverse complement strand
TGGCACTCCCTTGCTATGAGAACAAATGACAGCTTGTGGGGATGGGGCTATAATGAATACGGTCAAGTAGGTGTTGGTGACACTGATGATCGCTTTTCTCCCTACCTTATATGGCCACTAGCATCAGACACAGATGATGGTGACTTAACAATTGCCAAAAATCTGCAAATGCCGGTGGGAACAGAAACACCTGCCACGACATTCGAGTTTGTTATTGTTCCCTTTAGCCTCGATGATGACGCCAGCTTTGAAGCAACACAAACAATGCCTGCGCTCAATGCTGCATTTGCAATCTTTAATCCCAGCGATGAAGGAACTATAACAGGGGATGTCAAAACAGTTACAAGCTTTTCAGACTGCCTGATAACAGGGGCAATTTTCCCTCACGCAGGTATCTATGTCTATCGCATCAGCGAAAGAAATAACACCTTTGTAAACACAGCAACAGAAACAATGATCTTTGACCCAACTATCTATGACCTAACGCTTGTTGTACATAATCGTCCTTCTGGCGGTGGGCTCTTTGTAGCAGAGATGCACGTACGAAGAGTAGTAGATGACATTCCTGGTGAGAAAATCGCTGATGAAAACCCGCTAACTTTCATTAACACCTTTATCAGAAACCACGATACTGATCCATTCGATCCACTCGATGACACAGGACTCAGGATTTCTAAAGCAGTAGTAGGAGCAATGGCAAATCAAACACGACTCTTTGCCTTTGACATTACTGTTGTTGCACCATCTTTGGTACCAACTCTTGTTCCTGTCAGCTACAAAGCATATGTAGTAGAAAACAACAGCATTGTCACGGCAGCAGAGAACGGAACGGTAGCAGGAACTGACGGCAATGGTGCTTACCTGCTCTTCCTGGCAGAAGTGCAGCAGACAGTTCATTTGCGTCACAACCAAACACTCATCTTTGTTGACACACATGTTGGTGCAAACTACAGCGTGACCGAACAAGCTGCAGTTAACTACACACCCTCTGTTGCTGTTGTAACTAACGGTCTGCCCGTTGTTGTAGCACCAGCAGATGTGCCAAACACTGCTCTGACCGTACCTGTACAAATTTTGGGTGAGGCAACAAACAGCGCAGCATTTACCAATACACATTCTGCGACCATCGAAGCAGGACTTGATGTTGGTAACTTTGGTTCTGCACTACTACTGATGGCAGTTGCTAGCTTGCTTGTGATGGTTACTGCTACCAGACGCAGCAAGCACGAGATGGAACTGCAGGTTTTGGGTTACTGACGAGACCCTCTCAACTGAGGATTAAAGCAGAGGGCGCGCTCCTGATAAGCAGGAGCGCGCCCTCTTCAATTGGCAAGGTGTTTGGGATACTGGACAAACTCCGCTAACAAAATCACCAATTTCGCTTGACATCCTATTGTGTTAAGTACATAATACAATCATACAAGTAATTGTCCCATCGCTGAAGGAGGGGATGCTATGATTCGCTTTAGTGCTGAAAAGCCGATATATGCGCAAATTGTCGACTTGATGCAAGTGCGCATTATGACGGGCGTGTATCAGCCGCAGACACAGCTGCCCAGTGTTCGTGACCTTGCGATACAGCTCGGGGTTAATCCTAATACCGTGCAGCGTGCGCTGGCAAGGCTTGAACAGAGTGGCTTTGTGAAAAGTGAGCGTACGGCGGGGCGTTTTGTTAGTGACGATACGGCCTTGATTCAGCAGGCACGTACAACACTTGTCCGTGACAAAGCAAAAGACTTTTTATGTACAATGAGACACTATGGGTGCAGTGATGCAGAAATACGCGAAATCATCGAAGGCTGTATGCGGGAGGCAGGTGAGGACAGATGACGCTTTTGCAATGTGAGGGACTTTCAAAAACCTACGGCAAAGAAGGCGGCTATGCCCTAGACAACATTAACCTTGAGATTGGTACGGGCAAAATCGTTGGCTTGCTGGGGCCAAATGGCAGCGGCAAGACGACGCTGATAAAGCTGATTAATGGGCTTTTGGTTCCCACTTCGGGGTCTGTACTGGTTAATGGACTGCCCGTGGGTATCGAGTCGAAAAACGCCGTCTCGTATCTGCCCGACACGACCTATTTGGCAGACTGGATGCGCGTCGAGCAAATCCTTGACTTCTTCGTTGACTTTTACGCTGATTTTGACAAAGAACGTGCGCTGACCTTGCTAGATCAGCTGCAGGTTTCGTCCAAAGCGGTGTTCAAAACGCTGTCAAAGGGCACAAAAGAGAAAGTCCAGCTGGTCTTGGTGATGAGCCGTCGCGCCCAGCTTTACCTATTGGATGAACCCATTGGCGGAGTCGATCCAGCGGCTCGCGATATTATCTTGCGTACAATACTTACCAATTATTCGGCAGACGCAACGGTGCTTATCGCAACCCATCTGATTGCCGATGTCGAAAAAGTTCTCGATGAAGCCATCTTTATCAATCAGGGTGCGATTGTGACACACGACAGTGTTGACAACATTCGCGAAACACGCGGACAGTCAGTTGATGAAATGTTTCGGGAGGTGTTCGCATGTTAGGCAAACTACTCAAACACGAGTTTTGGGCAACGGCGCGTATTTTGCTGCCTATCAATGCAGTTGTTTTAGCCTTGGGTGCTTTGACCGGTGCTATGGGACTACTGAACCTGTCAGAAGAAAGTCTGGCGATGTTGTTTCCGTTTTTTTCTGTGCTTGGCTATATAATGGCAGTGTGTGCGGCAATTATCGTAACCTTTGTTGTGATTGTGCTGCGCTTTTATCGTAATTTCTTAACTCCTGAAGGGTACCTGATGTTTACCCTGCCGGTGACACGGCATCAGCTGATTTTGTCAAAGTTAATTGCGGCATTTGCTTGGCAATTGGTATCGTGGGTGGTAGCTGCCGTCTCTGCCCTTATTGTTGCAGCTGGTTGGGGTGCCTTTGACTTCCTCTCCGAGAATATGTGGTACATACGTGCTCTGCTGCCTAGCATACTCGAGGCAGCTGGTCTTGACGGCAGCTTGTGGATTACAATGCTGTTCTTATCGCTACCGATTGGTGCTGTCAGTGGAACCTTGATGATGTATGTGTCCATGGCAATAGGGCAGCTGGCAAACAACAGTCGTGTTGCCCTGTCTTTTGCGGCATACATTGGTATCTACACTGCTGTCCAAATTATTACTTCGCTAGCTGCGCTTCTGCTTGTTTTTGTCATGGGTACGTCGGCCGGATGGACAGAAGCATTCCTCCTTGACATTACAACGCCCAGCCTAATTATGGGCAACGTAATAAGCGCGATTACCTGTGGCATTTACTACTTTGGAACGGTGCAGCTACTCAGCAAACGCCTCAATCTAGTCTAAGCTGACGGTAAGAGTGCATCCAGGTGGGTGAGATTCGTGCTACTACCACAGATAGGCGCCTCAGGGTGCGTTGTGAGTGAGCTTTTTGTTAGGTTCCTGCGCGCAGCGTAGCTTATTCCTACGTGAGCACAGGGTTCTGACAAAACAGGTCGCTCACAGCGTGCCCTGTGGTGCCGCCAGCAGTAGTTCGAGCTCTGCGAGAACTACTGCTATATCATCCCCACTCAAACAACGAACGGCCAATAGATAACTACCATCTTTCACGCGCCCAATAATGGGGATTGTGCTGTCGCAACGTAGGCGTTTTTCTAGATCGTCGGGACTGATTCCCTTGATGTTTATGGCAACGGCGTAGCTGGGTAGCTCGACGTCGGGCAAAGAACCGCCGCCAGCAAAGGCTGCGTCTTTGATGACGCGCACGCTTTCTTCGTCTGTTGAGTGACTGGCACGCTCGAAAATGCTGCGAATTGCCACGCACAAATCAATTGCCAGTTCGCGACATTCGTCAGCACTCATCAGCAGCATACGCAGGGTGGGAATGTGTGCCACCGCCTGGTCGGTATCACGATACAAAGCAAGCGTTGCCTCCAGTGCTGCGAGGGTCATTTTGTCCAAGCGCACGGCGCGCGCCAGGGGATGCTTTTTCAGACGTGCAATAATCTCGCGCCTGCCACAGAGGATGCCAGCTTGCGGACCGCCCAGCAGCTTGTCGCCAGAAAAGGTGACGACGTCAACACCACTAGCAAGGGATTGCTGTACCGTGGGTTCGTGAGGCAGAGAGTAAGGGCGACCAGCATCGCTACTTCGAGCAGTGCCCTTCATTTTTGCCAAAGCAGCAAGGTCAACAAGTACTCCACTACCCAAATCTTCTGCGACAGGAATACCTGTTTCTTGTCCCAGCTGGACTAACTCTTCCAGGCTGACCTCAGAAGAAAAGCCGCTGATTTTGTAGTTCGAGGTATGTGCTTTAAACAGCAGAGCGACCGTGCTGCCAGCACGTTCGCTAGGGGAAAGATGGTCAGACTCCTCCTCCTGTGCCGCCGTGATAGCCTTGCGGTAGTCGTCGATATGTGTTTTGTTGGTTGTGCCGACTTCGATCATGTGGGTGCCGCTTGCTGCCATCACGTCAGGAATGCGAAAAGACCCGCCAATCTCGACCAGCTGGCCGCGCGAGACGACCGTACTTTTGCCGCCAGCAAGTGCTGCCAGTGTCAGCAAGACGGCGGCGGCGTTGTTGTTGACGACCATTGCTGCCTCGGCTCCTGTTAGTTCGCACAACAGAGCTTCGACGTGGTCGTGTCTGCTACCACGCTGACCTGCACCGATGTCGTATTCTAGGTTCGAATATCCCTCGACAATGGCAGCGACAGCCGCGCGCGCAACGGGGGGCAAAACGCTTCTGCCCAGATTGGTGTGCACCACAATACCGGTGGCATTTATCACGGGACGCAGCGAAGGTTGCAGTGCAATTTCTGTCTGAGCAAGGACGTCCATCACACAAACTGTCATCTCGTAGGGAAGCAGCACCGTACCAGCAGCAATACCAGCACGACGCCCGTCCAAGACGCTGCGTGCTGCTTGCAGAACGATACTTTTTGCGACCCCGTGCAGCAGCAAACCTTCGATTTCAGGTGTGTTCATCAGCTGATCAATGTTGGGCAGGCTGCGATACAGTTCCTGCTGACTGTGTGTGTTGCCTGTCTGCTGTGCTGAAACGCTCGTCATTGCTCCTCCTGATACTGGACCGACTACCTTGCGTGCTTTCCATTTTACCCTAGCTGTCAGGGTACTTTAATTGTGGCAATTTACCCTTGCTGTTGCATGATTTTGAAAATTTCGCACAAAAATTGCCACTTTTCACCTAATTTCGTTTGTGCTATTGGACGTTTAGTGTGAAAATAATACCAGTGAAAAAGGCGCTCTTGTGGGGTCTTTGTTGATATGGGGATCCTGCCGACGGTCTACCATGTGCTGGTCTGCCGTGGACAGGTGCGCAAAAGCTCAGAAGGGGAATAAAGGGGGGAGGCATTTTCTAGCTTTAACCATAGTAAAAGTTTGAGTCGTTGTGTGCGTGTGCTTGAAAGGCTGCGTACCGGCGACGCATCGTAGAATTTTGAAGGAGGTGTTGGCATGGGATCAGAAATGACGTTTTATGAAAGTCTTTCGCAGCGCGGTGTATCGCGTCGTGACTTTTTAAAATTCTGCGGATCGACCGCTGCTGTACTGGGTCTTTCATCAACGTTTGTTCCGACACTCGCGGCTAAAATTGCAGGCGCGGCAGAGTCGGGGTTGACCCCAGCGTTATGGATTAGTGGCGGCAAGTGTACTGGCTGTCTTGAATCCATTGCGCAGGCCGCTTATCCAAATGTTGCGGACATCGTGTTGGACTTACTCACGCTGAATTCGCAAACAGCTATTTCAATGGCTACTGGTAAGTATGCTGAAGAAGCAAAGAAAAAGACCTACGAACAGTATGCGGATCGTCCGTTTATTATGCTGTACGAAGGAACCGTCATGGAGGGTCTGCGCGGAAACACGCTGCTTGCTCCTGGTGGTACCACGTCACTCGAAGTCATCGATAACCTGGCTCCAAAGGCTGCGGTAATCTTGGCATTGGGTGCTTGTGCAGTTGACGGTGGTTGGGTACGTGCGTTCCCCAATCCAGCTGGCGGTACTGGCATGCAAAAATACCTGAAAAAAAGAGGTATCGACACCCCGGTAGTAAATCTGCCTGGTTGTCCCGTCAGTCCTGAAGAAATCACGGCTGTTGTTGTCCAGGCACTGCTTTTGGGCGAGGACGGTACGCTGGAATCAGGCATCAAGGCTGTTGTTGATTCACTGGACAGCCTCAACAGACCAAATTATCTGTACGGTGCCGTTATTCATGACAGCTGCCCCCGTCGTGGTCACTTCGAGA
>WREJ01000070.1 GCA_009779395.1 Coriobacteriia bacterium | reverse complement strand
TTTGAGAGCAAGGGAGTGTTCCCATCCTGCAGATACTTGCGCCCAATCAGTAGCAGTACCCACTTGGGCAGGTGTTGTTTGAGCGCCTGTTATAGCGCTCAGTCCTGTTCTGCCATTTGCTCTATCTCCCCATGCCCAGAGGGTGCCGTCTGCTCTAACAGCGAGGGAGTGATGGCCTCCTGCAGACGCTGCTGTCCAGTCAGTAGCAGTCCCTACTTGTGCAGGTGTCGATTGAACGCCTGTCGTAGTGCCCAGTCCTGTTGCGCCAATCGAGTTATTTCCCCATGACCAGAGAGTGCCATCATTTTTGATGGCAAGACCGTGTGAGGTTCCTGCAAAAACAGATACCCAGTCAGTAGCACTGCCTATCTGCCTAGGCACCAATTGATTGCCGCTAATAATGCCCAGTCCTGTTCTGCCACCATCGTTAATTCCCCATGCCCAGAGCGTGCCATCTGTTCTGATGCCAAGGGAGTGCTCAGCTGCTACAGAAACTGAATACCAATTATTATCAGTGCCCACTTGTCTCGGCACAAGAGTCCTGCCTGTTGCAGTGCCCAATCCCGTGATGCCAAATTGGTTAGCTCCCCATGCCCAAAGGGTACCGTCTGTTTTAATGGCAAGTGAGTGGTATTGCCCCGCAGCAAAAGTTGTTGGTTCTGGTCGAATGCCTGAACTCGAAAGTGACGAAATACCACCAGAAACTACAGTTGGTGTTTCATTAGGTGCAAATGCATCATCTGCTGGTGACAACATATTCTGAATTTGTGTGACTAGGGGATCAAAAACCGATTGAACCGCCGCAGAATTCGCTGCCGCTAAAAAGGGAATCGCAAGAAGAAAAATTGCTGCAATTAGCAGCATTAGCCTAGATTTTCTGGAGAGCCCCCCCCCCCCCCGGAATTTGGATACTCTGACGGTCATGGCAGTCTCACTTTCGTTTCGGTTACAGGTAAAATGGCACTGTTTCACTAACCGAAAAATTGTAGCAGCTATGGTCGCACTTCCTCGAAATGTTCATGATTTGGTGAAAGTGCCCTTGCTCAGTCGTGAATTTATCCGTCTTGACGACAGTCAATAATGTTGTCAACACACACGGTTTCACCTTCAACGGTATAGACAATACGATGATGTTTGCCTACTAGTAACGAACGATACTTTCCTGGTGTAGCGAATTGATTTTCATAGAGGGGATTTCTGTGAGGCAAGGTCATCAGAGACTTCATGCCGTCATACAGCCTTTCTTCAAGACGTAGAGCAGCTGGCTGGCTAACTTCAGCCAGAAACATCACATGATGAAACATTCGGTCGTACACAGATGGATCTATGCTCAGGAAATATTCCTTCAGTTCTTCGCCGCCGCTCACAAAGAGCTCGCATTTCTTGCAGCGCGCGCAAGGCCCTGCTCGATGGCGATATGCATGCCTGTTCTGAATTCTTCCAGAGTGAAGCCCTGTACACCATCAAGCCTCGTTCTTTGAGCGTCGATTAAACGCTGTGCTTCTCGCAGTTCAGCTTCACGGCGACCATAAGTGTCGATGTCCATAATTACCGTATCACCATGACCATTACGCGTCAAAAACACGGGTCTTTTCTCGCTGCGACACAGCTGCGATATCTCGTTATAGCTATTTCGCAGTGCACTCGAAGGTTGAATGATTGGCTGCACGCTGACTTCCTCTCAACAAAGTAGCAATATTCTTAGCATATTTTATCAAAATTGTGAGTAGGGTGGCAAATGCGTTCAGAATCAACACAGGCGATCAAAGATGGCATCAACGCGCATCAAAAACTGCTCCGGTTGGCAGATTTCATCCAGCTGCGCTGCGTCGAGGGGGCAGCTGGGGTCGTCTGCCAGCAGTTGCATAAGGGTCGCGCCTGACTGGGCGTTTTGGACGTCCTCCCAAACCTGCATGGCAGCGTTTTGAACTACTCGGTAGGCGGCTTCTCGTGACATGCCGCTGTCAATCAGGGCAAGCAAGATGTGGCTGCTATAGATAAGACCGCGCGTGGCGTCAAGGTTTGCACGCATCCGCTGCGGATACAGGACCAGACCGTCCAGCACCCACGCCAGTTTATTCAGCAGATAATCCAGGGCAATGGTCGAATCTGCCAGCACAACACGCTCGGCGCTTGAATGCGAAATGTCGCGCTCGTGCCACAGAGCAACGTTGTCAAAGCCCACCTGCGCATTCGCCTTGACCACACGCGCCAGACCACAAATACGCTCGCTGATGATGGGATTGCGCTTGTGCGGCATGGCTGACGAGCCTTTTTGACCGCTGGTAAAGGGCTCCTCTGCCTCGAGGGTTTCAGTTTTTTGCAGCGCACGAATCTCGAGTGCAATGTCTTCGGCACTTGCGGCTGCCGTCGCCAAAGCTGCCAGCAACTGTGCGTGGCGATCACGCGCAACGATTTGTGTAGACAGCGGATCGGGAGTCAGTCCCAGTTTTTCACAGACATACTGTTCAACAAAGGGGTCAATGCTACTGTAGGTACCCACCGCACCAGAAATAGCACCAACAGCAATGACTTCACGTGCTGCCAACAGACGCTGCTGCGCACGACGGATAGCAAATGCCCAGCGCGCAAACTTCATACCAAAGGTCATTGGCTCTGCGTGAATTCCGTGAGTACGTCCAACACAGACCATGTCACGGGTTTCACGGGCGCGTCGTGTGCAGATTTCCTCGATACGAGAAAGGTCTTCGAGTAGTAGGTCAACTGCCTGCGTTAACAGATAACACAAAGCCGTGTCCCCCAGGTCAGACGAAGTCATGCCGTAGTGAACCCACTTTGAAGGCTCGCCAATGCTTTCATTCATATTGGTCAGAAAGGCAATGACGTCATGACGCAGCGTTTTTTCCAACTCTGCGATGCGTTCGACAGAAAAGTCAGCAGACGCACGAATATGTGCTGCGTCCTCTGCAGTAATACCGCTGTCGCCCAAGAGGCTCTGTGCCTCGCAGGCAAGGACTTCGATTTCGCGCCAGACCTCGTATTTGTTCTGCAAGGTCCAGATGCGCGCCATCTCTGGGCGACTATAGCGACTAATCATAGCGGGTAACTACCTAATTTCGTCTCGTCGTGCGTTTTTCCTAGCTATCTGGTGCAGCTTACTTTCCTGGACGCCCTAGCTCATCCATTTTTCCTGATACGTTAGAGCGGATTTCCTGGATGCGCTCGCGTGCCTTGCTGGCTGCTCCGCCAACCAGACCCATACCCTGCAGGTCTTCTTTCAGCACGGGGTTAAACATTTGGTAAGCAATGCCAACGGCAGGACCGACGTGGGTGCCCACCGTAGGAGCAATAGGCTCGAGCGATGCCCTGATGTTAACAGCAGGCTGGACAACTTTCTCTAGGAAGTTCTCTGCTTCTGCTTTTTCAGCGATGTAGTGAACGCAGAGAGCCTTCAGTCCACCCGAGATTTCTGCGTCCTCAAGCATTTTGTCCTTGATGGTCATCAGAGCCTTGGGATAGGTGCGTACCTTTGCGTACACATGAACGGCACCGGTCCACTTGTCAGGACCCAAAATGGGAAACATCTTGAGCGCAGACCCAAGCATCGCGCTGGCACGACCCAGTCTGCCACCCTTGCGCAGGTGCTCGAGCGAAGTCGGTGCAAAAAGGAAGCGCGTACATGAGGTAACAAACTCTGCGCGCTGGCGACAGGTTTCGAGGTCTGCGCCGTCTTTTGCGAGCTTTGCTGCTTCCATCAGGGGGTAGTACAGACCCATGCCGTTTGATTGGCTGTTGACAATGGCAATCCGCCCAACGGCGTCAGGACGCTGCGATTCGATGTGTGCGCGTGCGGTTTCTGCACCCTCAACAGTTCCCGAGAGACCCGCTGATACCAGTACCGCCAAAACGTCGTCGCCCTTGTCGAGTGCTGTAGTAAATGCCTCGATAAAGCTCGCTGTTGTTGGCTGCGATGTCGTTGGTAGATTGTCAAGGTCGCGCAGACGCTCGTAGTACTCGAAGTAGTCCATCTCGACTTCAGGGGTCGATACGCCTTCGCTTACAATAAACAGGGTGACCTTGCTAATGTCGTACTTTTCTTGTTCTTCTTTGGTAAGACTTACGGTTGAATCGGTGACCAGTTTAACTGCCATGTGAGATACTCCTTCATCTTATGCCCAGCGCACTGTTTTGCCCACTTTACTGCTTGATAGTTAAGCAAAAAGTATCGCGCCAGATGCATAGTTTTGCCTTGTTTTATACTTTAGTTGCAAAGTTTAGGTATGCGTTCTTTCGCAGGGCTCTAGTATACAGGTAATGTCTGCCGCGTTGGGATTTCCACCGCAACTTCCCCCTGTGCGGTGATAGGCTTTTACCCGGCAGCCACGGCAGAGACGACTGTAGGCACATTCATCTGTAGAGCACTGACCTTCTAGTACCGCTTTGTCAAGTTCTGCAAGACGACTGGTTGCCTGAGCAAAGGACAGTTCATGAATGTTGCCCAGCGTCCAATCCTGAGCAAATTGACAGGGCATAATCCCCCCCTGCGAGTTAATCGTCATATGCCCCTGACCAATAGGACAGGCACTAAAAATCTTGAGCCGCTCAATCCCCTTGCTGATGTCAAGACCACGCGCTTTAAGCCCTCGTGCAATATAGGGAATCGTCGAAGGAATCGCACCAATGTCATATTCAAAATGATTGTCGGGGTCAGCGACCTCGTCGACAATAAAATCGCAAAAGTCACGCCACTGCGCAGCGCTAATGCGCTGGTCATCTTCTCCTGCGCTACGCCCTGCCGTAATCAGGTCGCAGACATAGACCATCGCGCAATCCAGCTGTTTTGCAAGCGCAATCAGGTCGTACAGATAGGGATAGGTGCTCTGCGAGACGGCGATTTTGATGACCACTTTTACGCCCGCTGCGCGCAGATGCCCAATTGCTGCGATGATTGTGTCATAGGTACCAGCCACGCCAACCATCTGGTCGTGAAAGTCGCGCGGTCCGTACAGTGAAGTCGCAACAAAGCGAACGCCATTAGCGGCAAGCCGTGCGGCGGAGTCTGGACCAATAAAGGTACAGTTTGTGCTGATTGTTGGTCGCAGCCCAGCGGCATTAATACGTTCCAGAATCTGCCAGAAATGGGGATGCATCATGGGCTCGCCCCCCGAGAGAAACACAACGGGAACGCCTGCCTGATGCATACGATCAATCATGTCAAAAGCAGCCTCTGCACTTAGCTGGTCAGGCTTTGCGCGCGTATCTGCCCCTAGGTAGCAATGGTCGCACAGCAGATTACAGCGATTGGTGATGTTCCAAATAAGCGACGAGGGACGACCGAGGCGTTTCGCCTCTTGTGCCTTGCTTTCTGACTGGCTGGCTGCCCCCGTAAAAAAGAGCGACCTCACATGAGCCATACCGTGCCCTCCTCGAGCTGATGAATGGGTAGCAGAAGGTTCAATTTTAGCATTTCCAGATGGCGGAGAGAGCATGTCGGTTGCTGCTGGGAATGATAGGCGCGTGCAGAAGCCCCGCGCTTTAACACGAAGCGTAGTAACCTACGTGAGTGTTGAAGCGCGGGGCTTATGTGCCGCCTAGCATTTCCAGATGGCGGAGGGGGTGGGATTTGAACCCACGTCACGAAGGTTTACTCCGTGAAACGGTTTTCGAGACCGCCGCATTCAGCCGCTCTGCCACCCCTCCGTATGATGTTCTTTTTTAGCTGTCAGGCTTTTTCTTGGTGTCAGCTGCGTCCTTGCTAACCTTGCTGTCCTTGACACCGTTAACGCCATTTGTGCCATTTGCAGCGTTTGCGACAGATGTTGGGGTTGGTGGACGTGCTCCGCCATTTGCGCCATTGGCATCTTTGGCACCATTGGCTCCGTTAGCACCCTTGGCATCTTTGGCACCATTGGCTCCGTTAGCACCGTTTTGGGCTTTTGCTTTGAGCCACTTGTCCTCGATGGTCCAGCGGCGGCGCTTTGCGTAATTTTGGTAGATGACTAGCAGGATAATCATGATGATGAGCGCGGGCAGGCAGACCTGGCGCAAAAAGGGCAGCAGCAGTCCATCGATAAAGTTGCGACGGGCGATGTCCTCGTCGTTTTCTGCAAAGGGATTGGGGAAAGGCGTGTCACTAAGGCGAGCAACCAACAGGTGGCGACCGTTGGTCGAGTCAGTGGTACAGGTTGCCAAAAGCACAATACGGTCCTCGATAGTGATAACGCCGATGTCGCGCGTGTGCATCGCTTCTTCGATAATCGCTACCAAGTAGTCAGCTTGCCTGACGGGATCGG
>WREJ01000069.1 GCA_009779395.1 Coriobacteriia bacterium | reverse complement strand
CTGTCCACTAGCGAAGACCTCACCATTGTCTGCGGCGAATTGCTGACGCATACGTGGCTGGGGGTGCTGTCTTCAGTTCATGCGGGGGACAAGCTACGTCTATTGCCGGTGCGCAATCGCTTTTTTGGGGGCAATGTCAGCGTGACGGGTCTTTTGACGGCAGCTGACATTATACGTGCGACAGACTTTGACCTAAAGCAGCTAGCTGACAGTGACCCTGCAGCAGCGCAGCGTCATCGCTATCTGATACCTGACGACATCTTTAACGACGAAGGACTGACCCTTGATGACTACACGGCAGACCAGCTTGCAGACACAGCAGCAGGACAGCTGCTGTTCTATCAGGCAGACATTTCAGGACTGCTGCAGACACTTGATACCCACATGCAAGAGGACACAGACTAATGAATGGACAGCTACTTCCTATAATTGCCGTTGTTGGCAGACCAAATGTCGGCAAATCAAGCTTTGTTAATCGCATCAGCGGGCGCAAAGACGCCATTGTACACGGGCAGCGCGGCGTTACGCGTGACCGCAGCTACCATCAGGCGGACTGGGCGGGCCATCATTTTATGCTGGTCGATACCGGTGGTATCGAACTGGCACGTGATGACGTCTTTCAGGCAAGCATTCGTGCTCAGGCAGAAATCGCAACTAATCAAGCAGACGCGATTGTGTTTCTGGTGGACGGGCAAACGGGACTGACAGCAGATGACGAAGAGCTGGCAAAACTGCTAAAGCGCAGCAAAAAACCCGTCTTTCTGACGGTTAATAAGGTCGACAATCCCACCTCTGAGCAGGAAACCTACGACTTTTATCGTCTGGGTCTGGGCACGCCTCATCCGGTTTCTGCCACACACGGTACGGGCACGGGCGACCTTTTTGACCAGATTGTCCAGGCGCTTCCTACTCCCGCATCTGCGTTTGTAAAAGAGGAGGAGGAGCTGTCCATATCAGCAGCAGCCACCACAGCTGCAACAGGTGACGCTGACCCTGATGTCGACGCAGAAGAAGTACGCAGCAAACGACCAGTCTATGGCGACAAAGACCCCATTCGTGTGGCAATCATCGGCAGACCAAATGCTGGCAAGTCGTCGCTGACCAATCGTCTGTCCAAAAAAGACCGCTCGATTGTGTCTGAAGTTGCGGGTACCACCCGTGATGCCATCGATACCAGCTTTAACTACGAGGGACGAGAAATCACCCTGGTTGACACGGCGGGTCTGCGCCGAAAAGCCCTGATTGACAGCGATGTCGAATACTACGGTTTTGTGCGTGCGATGCGTGCTATTGACCGCGCCGATGTTACTTTGCTGGTCATCGACTCTGAAATTGGGCTGACCGACCAAGACCAGCGTATTGCCTCGTACGCAGCTGACCGGGGGCGTGCCATAGTGGTGCTGTTAAACAAGTGGGATTTGATGCGCCAAGAAAGCGAGGATCAGGCAGATGAGGCAGAGTTTGCCCGTCAGCAGTTGCTGGACCGTATTGAGGATCGTCTGAACTTTATCTCGTGGGCACCAGTGATTCGTGTCAGTGCTATCAGTGGACGCGGTCTTGACCGTATTTTGCCAGCTGTCGAGCAAGTTTTTGCCAACTATCGCGCACAGATTACAACAGCAAAGCTCAATCGCTTCTTAACAGAGCTACGCCAATTTGGGCACACCGTCAGCAGAGGTCCCCAAAAACTGAGCATCAAATATGTGGCACAAACACATTTTGAGCCACCAGGCTTTACCTTTTTCTGCAATTTTCCCAAACTAGTAGATGACAGCTACCAACGCTATCTGGAAAATCGCCTGCGCGAACATTTTGACCTTGAGGGTACGCCAGTCAGGATGAGGTTCAAGAGTAAGGGCTAGGGTGCTGGGGTCAGAGTACTAGGTGACCAGACGCAAGCCATCTTGTTCGTAGGCTTGCAGTGCCTTGTCGCTGCTGAGAAAAATCAAGTCGTGCTGGACTGCCTCCCAGATTAAAATTCGATCGAAAGCATCAGTGTGGCGCAGGGGCAGTTGATAGCTGGTAGCCAAAGAGCCAGGCAGCAATTCCAGGCAATCGAATTGATTTTCACTGTCGATAGCATCAAAGAACTGATCGGGAGTACGTCCACCCAAAGAAAGTTTGCCACGACTGTATTTTATGGCGATTTCCCATATGTTGATGGGAGAGTAGTATACCCTGTTGTAGGGGTCTTTCAGATGTCGTTGCACTGTGGCAGAAAGCTTGCGTGGCGACAGTTGGCTCCAGAGCAGAATGTTTGTATCAAGTAGAAAATCCATCAGTCATCACTCACTTAACAATCAAGTGGTCAAAGGCGTCCTCAGGATAACCAAGCAACTCTGCTTCACTCATCTTGGGTACTTCGACGTCCACGTTCCAGTGAGCAAGTGTTCCCAGTTTGCGTTTCTTGGGACGTTTTTTCTCCCATGTCTCGAAGGGAATTACAACGGCGATAGGTTCACCCTGCTTTCCCCGCGTTATTGTGACTTCTTCGCCGGCTTGCACACGCGTTAGCACGCTGGAAAACTGCGCCCGCGCTTCGGCTATCGCCAAAGTTAACATGTCTTCTCCTTCACACAAAAATTGTTCATCCAAACAAGTATGGCATACTTGTACAACTTGTACAAGCTGGAGGGAGAAAGGGAGCAAAGGCTACCTGGCAAAAAGCTGCCTGTCACTTTTGCCCCTTGCTTCTAGCAAGAGTGTGCTATACTATTTCGCTGTTGACAATTGAATTGTGTGCTGCCATAGACAGTCGGTTCTCGTTTCGAGAGTAATGAGGTGTTTGCAAGCAGAGGTGCTGCTGACACTTCGCCCACCGAGGTAGTCGTTTTGACGCAGATAGTCGGAATTTGCTGGATCAGCGAGTTCTGGACGTGCTCTGCCTCTTCTTCGACCCTCGTGACACTGTCCCGAGGGTTTTTTGTTGTCCCTGTTGCTTGATTGCGTACGGGGAAACGATCTGCGGCTCACACAGAGACTGCATTTGAGAGGAGGATACATGCCTGCAGAAACAAAACATGCTGCTGTAGCACAGATTAAGGAACGCTTTGTTGCCTGTCCTAATGTGCTGTTGATTGATTACCGCGGACTGAATGTTCAGGCGGTATCGCAGCTGCGCCGTGACCTGCGCGCTGCTGGTGGCGACATGGTGGTCTACAAGAACACCCTGACGCAAATTGCCATGCGTGAACTTGCTTTGCCGTCGATGGACGACTTGCTAGAGGGGCCCAGTGCCTTCATTTTTGCCGAGGGTGACCCGGTGACCTCTGCTAAGGTGTTGGCGACTTTTGCCAAGACAAACAAAGCTCTCGAGCTAAAGGGCGGCCTGGTGCAAAGCCAGGTGCTTGACAGCGCGGGGCTGAAAGCTTTGGCGACGCTGCCTTCACGCGAGGAACTGCTTGCGAAGTTCATGGGTACTATCAGCAATCCAACGCGTGGTCTGGTTACCGTGCTGGCGGGACCTGCCCGCGGCCTGGTTACCGCCCTGAGTGCTGTGCAGGAACAGAAAGAGGCTGCCTAGCAGCCAAAACGCTGCCTGCTGTCCTCATGACAACAGCAGCAAGGTATGTGACATATGACAAAAGAACGGCACTGATAGCTGCATAAAAGGCGGCGGAGTGCCTACCACTGGAAGGAACAAAAAAATGGCTGTATCACGTGACGAAATTATTGAAGCATTAAAAGAAATGCCTGCTCTGGAACTGTCCGAGCTGGTTAAAGAACTCGAAGAAGTCTTTGGTGTTAGCGCGGCTGCTCCTATGGCAGTTGTTGCTGGCGGCGGTGCTGGTGCTGGTGACGCACCTGCAGCAGAAGAGAAGAGCGACTTTGACGTTGTTCTCGAAGGATTTGGCGATAACAAGATTGCTGTCATCAAGGTTGTTCGTGCCATCACCGGTCTGGGTCTGAAAGAAGCCAAAGAACTGGTAGAGGGTGCTCCCAAGCCTGTCGGCGAAGGCCTTGCCAAGGAAAAAGCAGACGAAATGAAGAGTCAATTAGAAGAAGCAGGCGCAGCTGTTTCACTGAAGTAAAAATCTGGTATAATAATTGATACGAGGTTTTTGACAAAAGAAACCTTGCAGATGAATCGGCCGATCCCCCCCACAAAGGACTGGCCGATTCACCTAATTTTTATGCCCTCTTTTTTCTTGCCTGTTGCTATAATGGAGGGTGATGACTACCACAACAAGCCCCCATAGCATGGACGCACTCATCCGCCTGACCGATGTCAACAAGATTTATGAAACGGGCGGTATTCGTTTTACGGCACTCCGTGAAGTCAATCTGCAGGTGTATTCTGGCGAATTTGTTGGCTTGATTGGTAAATCGGGCAGTGGTAAGACGACCTTGATTAACATGATTACAGGCATCGACCACCTGACGAGCGGCGAGATTTGGATCGAAGACACTGCCGTTCACACCTTAAATGAAAACCGTATGGCAATTTGGCGTGGCAGAACCATTGGCGTGGTTTTTCAGTTCTTTCAGCTGCTGCCAACTTTGACGGCTATCGAAAATGTCATGCTGCCCATGGATTTTTGCAACATTCATGCGCGCGCTGACCGCAGCGATGTTGCGCTGCACTATCTGGAGCAAGTCGAGATGGGCGAGCATGCCTTTAAGCTGCCAACAGAACTTTCTGGTGGACAGCAGCAGCGTGTAGCGATTGCGCGTGCTCTTGCTAACGACCCACCGCTGATTGTTGCTGACGAACCCACGGGAAATCTGGACAGCAAGACAGCAGATGCTGTCTTTAGTCTGTTTGAACGTCTGGTTGATGAGGGCAAGACCATCGTCATGGTGACACACGACAACGACCTTGCGCAGCGGGTGACCCGCAGCCTGCACGTGACAGACGGTCGAATCACAGACGATGTCACGATTCACTAGATATCTGACGCGCGTTTTGCACATCGCCCCGCGCACGCTGAAAGTGCTGCGCGACCTTAGCGCCAACAAATCACGTACCTTTCTGGTCGTGCTCTCGATTGCTGTGGGTATCTTTGCGATTGCCTCGACTTTGGGGGCGCGTCAGGTTTTGCTGCGCGAGTTTGACCGGGGCTTTGAAGACAGCCAGAAGTTCTCGATTTCTTATACCCTGAGCGATTTTTCGCGCGGCGTGCGTGGTGTCGTGCGCCAGATTGACGCGAGAGGTGACGTGACGGCGACTTCGGCGCGGCGTATTGTCAGCGGCAGTTTCACGACGGTGCCCAGCGGCATGTCGCAGTCAGATGCCCTCTCGACTTTGCCTGCACCGGGCGAGGACCGCGAGATTATCCATCTGCAGGCAGTCGAGGCAGCGGAGTTTGACCACAGCAGCGTATCACGCTTTTACCCCTTAAGTGCACGTGCCTGGCCGCCCGGACCTACAGACATCATCGTCGAGGCATCTGCGCTGCAGGTCTATGACTTCGAGATTGGGGACCGCCTACTACTTGAGGTAGGGCAGGGCAAGGCAGTGTTTCGTATTGCTGGTTTTGCGCATGACTTAAATGCCGTGCCGACGATGTTTTTTGGTCAGGTAGAGGCCTTTGTGGTCATGGACGCACTCCCTCGCTTGAATGTTTTAGCAGAGCCGAACCGTGTGCTCGTTAACGTTGAACCACAGCTGTCGCGTGTTCAGGTAGCGCGCATTGCCGACAGCATTCAAGAGCAGCAGTTTGACCCGGCAGGCCTTCGTGTTGACCGTATGGAAGTTCCCGAACCAGGTTTTCACTTTTTTGGCAGTCTGTTCGAGGCAGTAAGCGTGCTGCTGCTGGTGATGGCGTTTATGGCGCTGGCACTGTCTGCTTTTTTGGTTATTACGACAACAAATGCGATTTTGGTGCAGCAGACGCGGCAGCTGGGCATTATGAAAGCGATTGGCGGCAAAAGGCGGCAAATCACAGGGCTCTACATTGGGCTGGTGCTGTCCTATGGTGTGCTTGCCCTTGCGTTGGGCTTGCCGATTGGCATTATCTTTGGTAACAACTTTATTGACTACGCCGCTGGTGTGCTGAACTTTCACATTGCCGACATGAGCTATCCGCTGTGGGTGATTGCCCTGCTGTGTGCGGTGGGCTTGCTGTTGCCACTGCTCGCTGCACTGGTGCCTATCACGCGTGGCGTCAAGCGTCCTATTGTTGACGCATTGGGTTCGTACGCCAACTTGATTGGTTTTGGTGGTGGCTGGGTCGACCGCATTTTAAGCAAAGTCACCTTTTTGTCGCGTCCAACGGCACTGGCGCTGCGTTCGACTTTTGCGCGCAAGGGTCGCCTGATGCTGACGCTGACAACTTTGACCCTTGCCTCTGCGGTGGTCATGTCGGTTTTCTCGGCACACGCATCTTTGCAGCTGACCGTTGACACCATTGGCAGCTGGTGG
>WREJ01000068.1 GCA_009779395.1 Coriobacteriia bacterium | reverse complement strand
TTTTAATCCGACGCCGAGATTGCCCGCCTGGTGTGCCCTGGGAGGGTAGCTCAGGCTTATCCGCAGCAAAATGTCATCCATTTCTCAAATGTGTGTCCCGCGCGAGGACTGTGCAGAGTATCCTCCCCCTCACTCCACAGGGACAATTAGCAGTTCTGATATGCTAGGATAAAACCCTTGTATTGTATCCACACACCAACTAAGTACATGGAGTCGTTGTATGTTTGATAGCTTGGCGCATCGTCTGCAGGACGTTTTTACTAATCTGAATCGCAAGGGACGTTTAAGCGAGGCAGATGTGGATGCTGCTATGCGCGAGATTCGCCTGGCTTTGCTCGAGGCTGATGTAAACTTCAAGGTGGTGAAGGCTTTTATCGCGCGTGTTCGCGAGCGTGCCGTTGGTGCCGATGTGATGAACTCGCTGACACCAGGGCAGCAGGTGGTAAAGATTGTCCTGGACGAGTTGACGACTTTGCTGGGTACGACTTCGACAAAAATGGTGCTGAGCAGTCGTATGCCCAATGTCATCATGCTGGTTGGCTTGCAGGGTTCAGGTAAGACGACCGCTAGTGCAAAACTTGCCTGGCGGCTGCGCAAGCAGGGTAAACGTCCCCTGCTGGTCGCCTGTGACGTTCACCGTCCAGCAGCGATTGACCAGCTGGAAGCCCTCGGGCGCGAGCTGCAAATTCCTGTCTTTCACGGCGAGGGAGCAGCTGCAGGAGACGCTGTTGCAACTGCCCGCGAGGGTCTGCGCTACGCTGTTGACAATATGCTGGACACGGTCATTGTCGACACGGCTGGTCGCCTGCACATTGACGAAGAAATGATGAGCGAAGCAACGGCTATTAAACAAGCGGTCAAGCCTGACCAGATACTGATGGTCGTTGACGCCATGACCGGTCAAGACGCTGTCAACGTTACCAGCGAATTCAGCCGCTTGCTTGATTTTGATGGTCTGATTATGTCAAAACTTGACGGTGATGCACGGGGTGGGGCGGCATTGTCGATTCGTGAGGTAACGGGCAAACCAATCCTTTTTGCCTCAGAGGGAGAAAAGCCGTCTTCGCTCGAAGAGTTCCATCCTGACCGTATGGCAAAACGCATCCTGGGGATGGGAGACGTTGTCAGCCTGATCGAAACAGCGGTTGACACGGCACTCGAGGACGAAATTTCGCAGTGGGACGAAGAACGCCTGAAAAAAGGTCAGTTTACCTTTGACGACTTTCTCAAAAGCATCAAACAGATGCGCAAAATGGGCGGCATTGCTGCTATTTTAAAAATGCTCCCTGGCGCGCAAAAAGCTGGCATTGACGCAAGCAGCATCGACGACAAGCAAATTACCCGCATCGAGGCAATCATCTTTTCCATGACACCTGCAGAACGCCAAAACCCCAAACTACTGAATGGCTCGCGGCGTGCTCGCATTGCGCAAGGATCAGGCACAACGGTCGTTGAAATCAACCGTCTGATGAAGCAGTTCGCCGAAGCACAAAAGATGATGAAGCAGATGGGTAGTCTTGGAGGAAAACGCGGCAGAGGGCGTCCAGGAATGGGCGATCTTCCTTTCTAACACAAAAACCAGGCGCCTCAGGGTGCGTTGTGAGTGAGCTTTTTGCGGGGTTCCTGCGCGCAGCGTAGTTCACTCCTACGTGAGCACAGGGTTCCCGCAAAACAGGTCGCTCACAGCGTGCCCTGAGGCGCCTGTCAGCGTTTTAAGCGGAGTATGACCAATGCCCCCAAAACATCTCTAAATTGCTTACCTCTGTGCAAAAATCCTCGTAGGTTGCGACCCGTTGCCTTGTGGCTCATGGTGGTCTCTACCTCTTTCACGCGGTAACCCTTGCGGAGTGCTCGTGCTGTCAGGGCAACTTCGACACCGTAGCCGCGCACAAAGGGACGTATGTTTTTCAGACAGTCCTGAGTGATGGCGCGCTGACCCGAAAGGGGTGCCTGAAAGTCAGCAGCATCACCTCCGGCGCGGCGAATCTCGAAAGCCGCAAGTTTTTTCACCAGACCAAATCCTGCCTTGCCAGCTGGCTTGGGAAAGCGGGCAATGGTCATGTCTGCTTCGTTTGCAAGGACTGGTTGCAGCAGCAGTGCTGCTTGACTGGCGCTCTCTGCTAAATCGGCATCAAGCAGCAGGATAATCTCGGCGTCTTCCGACTGTTTTGCTGCGTGTTCAAGGGCAGGCCCCTTGCCGACATTGCGGTAGGCACGAATGACGCGCGCACCTGCGTCAACAGCAAGCTGGGCGGTGTCGTCTTTGCTGCCGTCATCGATGACGACAACGCGCTTGACCGCAGGAATCGAGCGTATGGCAGTGACGGTGGCTGTGATGCGCTCAGCCTCGTTAAAGGCAGGGACCAACGCAACGACCTGCGGCTCGCTTGTGGTAGTGTTGTTTACGGCGATGTCGTTTTCAGGCATGGACAAACTCCCCCGAGCGTAGCGTAGTCTTTGCAAGTATCATCTGCGTGCCAGCCTTTTTTGTGCGCTTGCGGCAAAGCGATTGACCTCTTCGATTCCCAGCAGGCGTGCTAGGACGTAGGTGATGATGACGCCCGCGCAGCCGCAGATAAGGACGATGACGACAGCCATCAGGCGACCAGAACCAAGCAGGATGGTCAGGTAGTGCGCGCCGGCGTAGGCGACCGTACCAACAACAAGCGCAACCAGTAGCATCTTTGCAAAGACGAGGAAAAATTGGCGTATGTCAAAGGCACCAATCTTGCGCCGCAGCAGCAGCAGCAGGGCTATGAAAAACAGAAAGAAATAGATGCCGTCTGCCAAAGGAATTCCCACCACACCCAAAGCAGCGACCGGCAAAACACTGCCCGTCAACAACAGATAGCCAGCGATTTGTACCAGCGTACAGACCAGATTGGCAATCGCTGGTGTCCAAGTGTCAAGCAGCGAATAAAAGGCGCGCAGCAGATACATCATGGCAGCAAAAAAGCCGAGGGAGAGCGACCAGACCTGCAAGACCGTCACAATGGGGGCAGCGTCTGCAGCCGTCATGCGTCCCGCAACATAGAGAGATATCAGCGGCTGTGCCAGTCCAAAAAGCAGCGCGCTTGCTGGCAGCATCAGCAGGGTTGTGGTGCGCAGTCCCGCAATAAGGCTGGTCTTGAACTCCTGCATGTTTTTTTCGCTGGCGGCTTTGGACAGCTCGGTAAAAAGGGCGGTGGCAACAGAAACGGCGATGATGCCATAGGGTAAACTTTGCCAAATAAGGGCAAAGCGCACAACGGCTTGGGCTTCGGTGCCAATGCTTGCGGCTGCAGCGTTGCGCACAGAAACCGCAATCAGATTGCAGGCAACGTACAGAATCATAGGTAGTGCTAGCTTGAGCATTCGGTGCAGTTCAGGGTCGCGCAGATTAATGCCCAGATACAGCTTAAAGCCGGTCTTTTTGAGGGAAGGCAACATGACAGCAAACATGACCAAAACCCCAAGCGAGGTACCCAGACCAATTATCGTAAAGGTTGTATTGTTCAGCGGCATGTAGGCAGCTGCGAGCAAAAAGCCAATAACAACCAGGTTATTAAAGACCGGACCAAGCGATGCCCACAAATACTTGCGCTGTGCCTGCAGCAGTGCCTGAATTATCATGCCTGCGCCGTAGAACACCACCTGAATGGCAAAAAAGCGGAAGAAGAAACTTGCCAGTGCTAGCAGTTCTGCGCTATAGCCAGATTGTCCTGCCAAAAAGTACTGCGTCCACATGATAGGCTGCGGAAAGAGTATGCCAATCAGGGCAATGCTACCCAAAATCACCGTTACCAGCGTCATCAGGTTGCCAGCAAAACGCCAGGCAGCCTCGTCGCCTTTGTTTTTGCGGATATCCATAAAGGTGGGAATAAAGATCGAGGTAAGGATACCACCGGCAACCAGTTCAAATATCATGTTGGGGACATCGTTTGCTGTGCCATAAGCACTAGCAACAGCGGTGGTACCCAGTGCAAATGCCAAAGCCCAGGTGCGCACAAAACCCGTGATGCGTGACAGGGTCGTTGCGACGACCATAATCATGGTAGAGCGACCAACGCGTGCTTCCTCGAGAGAAGTTGGGTCGTCTGTGATAGGCGTGTCTTTGCTTGTCATGGCTACTATGATAGTTGACTACATCCCTTCTTGTACGCCCTTGACAAAATTCGTTTGAAAAATCGTTGCTCACACCAAGGGCTTTGTGGGCTATACTAAGGTACGGTATATTCCATAAAGTCCCTAAAGGGAGGGCTGTTTGTTCTTGCAGTGCGCAAGGGCAAGAGAGGTTGATATCGTATGGAGGACTTGGACAAGGCCCCGGTGGTCTCTGCAGAAACCGCCACGGAAAAGGCCGCTACCGGCAAACAAGCAAAGCACATCTTTGTGACTGGTGGCGTTGTGTCATCTTTGGGGAAGGGCATTACCGCTGCTTCTTTGGGTTTGCTGCTGAAGTCCCGCGGTTACAGCGTCACGCTGCAAAAGCTCGATCCCTATCTGAACGTCGACCCCGGAACGATGAGTCCCTATCAGCACGGCGAAGTCTTTGTGACCGAGGATGGGGCAGAGGCTGACCTTGATCTGGGACACTACGAACGTTTTGTCGACGAAGCCATGACGCGCGACAGCAGTGTTACGGCCGGTTCTGTCTACTACGACCTGATTCAGCGCGAGCGTGCTGGCGAGTTTTCTGGTGGCACCATTCAGGTGGTACCCCATCTGACCAACGAGGTCAAAGACCGCATCAAGCGTCTTGCGGCAAGCACGGGTGCCGACTTTGTCATCACCGAGGTGGGGGGCACGGTTGGCGACATCGAGTCACTTCCCTTTGTTGAGGCTATCCGTCAGATGCGCCGCGACATTGGCCGCGAACACGTCTGCTACATTCACGTAACTTTGGTGCCCTGGCTAGAGGCAGCCCATGAAATGAAGACCAAGCCAACCCAGCACAGCGTTCAGCAACTACGCAGCCAGGGAATCCACCCCAACTTTATCATCTGTCGCTGCGACCAAGAAATCGAGCAAAGCCTGCTTGACAAGGTCGCGCTGTTTTGTGACGTCCAAACTGAACGCGTACTGACAGCTCTTGATGCAGAATCACTGTACGCCGTACCACAAATGCTGCAAAAACAGGGCTTCGAGACAAAAGTGCTCGAGCGTTTTGGCATGGAAGTACGCCCCTCTGACATGACCGCCTGGGATACCTATTGCACAAAGATTTATGAACTGAAAGACAGCGTTCGTATTGCTTTGGTGGGCAAGTACGTCCAGTTACCTGACGCCTACCTGTCAATCAGCGAGGCATTAGCGCATGCGGGCATCCACCATGACCGTTTGGTAGAAATCGACTGGATTGATGCAGCGAACCTCTCGACTGACGAAATTAAAAGCCGCCTAAAAGACGCAGATGGCATCTTGGTGCCCGGTGGTTTTGGCGAGCGTGGTCGTGACGGCAAAATGGCAGCAGCCCAGTATGCGCGCGAAAACAGTGTTCCCTTCCTGGGGGTTTGTCTGGGTATGCAAACAGCGGTGCTGGAATTTGCGCGTAACGTTGCTGGTCTGTGCTCTGCTGACTCGGCTGAATTCGACCCTGACACGCCACATCCTTTGGTTCATCCGCTGCCCGGCAAAGAGGGCTCAGAGATGACCGGTGGGTCGATGCGTGTTGGGTCCTACGGCATTGCGATTCAGCCAGAGACTATTGCCGCCGAAGTCTATCAGGGTTGTGAGGCAAGCGAGCGGCACCGTCATCGCATGTGCATTAACAACACATATCGCAGCCAGCTAGAAGATGCTGGTCTGGTCTTTTCGGGTCTCTCTCAAAAGGGTGACATCGTCGAAATGATAGAGCTACCTCGCAGTGTGCATCCCTGGTTTGTGGGCACGCAGGGACATCCCGAACTAAAAAGCCGCGCGACCCGGCCGTCCCCGCTGTTTACTGGCTTTATCAAAGCAGCGATTGCTCGGTCTGACAAGGCACTGTCAGCATGAAACGTCTGTGGGGCAAGGTGACAGAGGTCACCAGTCAGCGCGCCGGCATCAGCGAACTTTTGGTAAGCGTTGAGGGGCGCGAAGGACAGGCGCGCGCTATCTGCTATCCCGATCTGACGGGTCAGGTACAAGTGGGAGAGCGCGTCCTTTTAAATACGACTGCCCTTGACTTGAAACTAGGAACGGGTGGCGCACATTTTGTCATCGCAGCTGCCGATGACGCTGCCAGTGACACCGCTATAGATCCTGCTGCTGGTCATCTGATGAAGCTGCGCTATACGCCGCATCAGATTAATGTCTTAAGCGTCGAGGCACCAGAGTCTGTCCATCACCGCATTATGGAGCGACGTGACAGCCTTGAAGGTGTTCCTGTGGTCTGCTGTGGTCTGCACAGTCAGGTGCCGCTG
>WREJ01000067.1 GCA_009779395.1 Coriobacteriia bacterium | reverse complement strand
CTCATGCGGGTATTATATACTGAACTGCGGCGACTTGGCGTATTTGACGCAGTAGCGTGTGTAAGAACAAAGACGGAGGAGTGTGAGACCAGCACCGTGGCACTGTCAATAGGTATCGTAGGACTGCCCAATGTCGGCAAGTCAACCTTGTTTACTGCGCTGTCAAAAGCACAGGTAGAGGCGGCTAATTACCCCTTTGCTACCATCGAACCCAATGTGGGCGTGGTCTCTGTTCCCGACAGTCGACTGCAGGGTCTGGCAGCTATTGCCTGTCCTAAAAAGGTCATCCCTGCTGCAGTCGAGTTTAACGACATTGCTGGCTTGGTCAAGGGTGCCAGCGAGGGTGCGGGTTTGGGCAACCAATTTTTGGCACATATTCGTGAAACAGATGCCATCGCCGAGGTCGTGCGCTTTTTTACCGACGAAAACATCGTGCACGTTGACGGGCGGGTCGACCCCAGGTCTGATGCTGAAACTATCAAGCTAGAACTGATTCTTGCTGACATCAGTACGCTGGAACGCGTAATCGCACGCCTAGAAAAAGAACTCAAACGAGACGGAGCAGTAGCCCCAACACTCGCTGTTGCACGTCGGCTGCTTGCTCACCTGCACGCGGGACACCGTGCTTATGGTCTGCCTCTGACAGATGAAGAGCGCCTGCTCACTCGCGAGTTTCACCTGCTGACGGCAAAACCCATGCTGTATGTGGCAAATGTCGACGAGGACCAGCTGCGTGCAATACACAGCGGTGATTTGGTTTTGGCAGAAATCACGGGTCAGAAGCCCGTTGCTCTCTGTGCAAAAATCGAATCAGAGCTGGCAACACTTGACGCAGAAGAAGCCGCCGAGTTTCTGGCTGATTTGGGACTTGCTGAATCGGGTCTGGCAACTTTGATTCGTGCAGCGTACCAGCTGCTGGGCTTGCATTCGTACTTTACGGCTGGCCCCGAAGAGGTTCGTGCCTGGACAGTAGCCACAGGAACACGCGCCCCGCAGGCGGCAGGAGTCATTCACAGCGACTTTGAACGGGGCTTTATCAAAGCAGAGGTAGTGTCCTACGACGACTACATTGCACTAGGTGGCGAGAAGGGGGCGCGTGACGCTGGTCGTCTGCGTCTGGAAGGCAAGGACTATCTTGTCCAAGATGGTGATGTAATTCACTTCAAATTCAACGTTTGACCTGCTGCTGTATGCTATAATCACCCCGTGTAGCGAGCCTTTAGGAGCAAGAGGAACAATATGGCAGAATCAGAACGCCTTAACACCGACACACATGACGATGCTGCTTTTTTACAGCAGCCAAGCGACAGCGCAGACATAGCTCACGACCAGGTCACTGACGGGGAAGAAAACCCCAAGGAAAAGTCGAGTGGCAAAAAGTTCATCTACGCGACCCTTGCTGCAGGAGCAATCGTCCTTGCTTTTGCGCTCGTTGTTGTCTTTTACGCGATTCAGCAATTTGAACGCAGCGAGGCGGCGGAGGAAGAGACCACTGAAATCGCCGAAACTCGCGTGGCAGCTGCCGTAGAAGAGTTCACCGAACTAGGCGAGATTGTCGTTGCTCGTGAAACCGATTACAACTTTTACAACGCAAATCTTGATGCTGACAGAAGACCCATTGACACCGATCTTGGCAGAGAGGTACAACCACCAGTCGAAGCAGAAGAAGAGTTGGTGTTTCCCCCTGGTGGACAGACTCCCTCGGTAACGCCTGCTACTGCTGCCAATCAGGGTTCGGCTCAGCTAAACTATGCTTCGCTTAAGGGTATCGATGTCTTGGACGCGCAGGCGCGCGCGCAGAAGGCGGGGTACGTGGTTCATCAGGTTTTTGTCTGTTGTCCTGACGCGGTGCGCAATAACACGCCTCCGCCAAAGCCAGGTCTGGTGCTTGATCTGCAGACCTACACCATGCGAGGAGACGGGAAACGCTATATGTTCTTGCATGTTGCCACGACCGAGCCTTATGCAAACGCACGAGCCGTACCCAGCTTGCGCGGACAGCAGTGGCGTGCAGCACGCGACACGCTGAACCGTGCAGGACTGGGCGCACGCTTTGAATACGAACGCAGTAGCAGTGATGCCAAGGGTACTGTTGTGTTTCAGGCGCCGCAGCCAGGCAGGTTTACGCCCGCACGTTCTACCGTCATATTAATCCTTGCTGATAACTAGTGCAGAGCGCACCAGGCGCGCGATCTCCGCACTGAAAGTAAAAATCAGAAGTGCTCACGTAGGCACCAACTACGCTGCGCTTTCTGATTTTAATTTCAGCACGAATCTCACCCACCTGGATGCACTCTATTTGAAAGGCTTTTTGTAGGCTATACTTAAAAGTGAGACAAAAGAAAGGAGCCACCCGTGGCGCGTTTCGTAAACGACCCTTCGCGTACCTTTAATGAATACCTTTTGATCCCTCGTTTTTCTGGGCGTGATTGTACGCCAGCAAACGTCAGTCTAAAAACTCCTTTGGTGAAGCACAAGGTGGGCGAGGCGGCCACGCTGAACCTAAACGTTCCTTTAGCCAGTGCGATTATGCAGTCGGTATCGGGTGACCGCATGGCGGTTGCTCTGGCAAAAGAGGGTGGCGTCTCTTTTATTTTTGCTGCGCAAAGTATTGCAGACCAGGCGGCAATGCTCGCACGCGTCAAAGACCACAAAGCAGGCTTTGTGCGCTCTGACAGCAATATCCGTCCCGACGCGACCCTTGCAGACATTTTGGCAATGCGCGAAAAGACGGGTCACTCCACCGTTGCGGTTACCCAAGACGGTACGGCGCAGGGCAAGCTGGTCGGCATTGTCACCAGTCGTGATTATCGCGTCAGTCGTATGGAGTTGGACCTGTCCGTCAGCGAATTCATGACACCGCTCTCTGATTTGATTGTGGGACATGATGGCATGACTTTGTCTGCAGCAAACGACATGATTTGGGACAACAAACTGAACGCGCTGCCGGTTCTTGATGCAGAGGGGCGTCTGACCCGCTTTGTCTTTCGCAAAGACTACGACAGCCATAAATCGCATCCCAACGAAGTCCTCGATGCGAACAAAAGCTATCTGGTTGGGGCAGGCATCAACACGCATGACTACCGCGAACGCATTCCCGCGCTGGTACAAGCTGGTGCTGACATCCTGTGTATTGACTCCTCTGAAGGTTACACCGTCTGGCAAGCAGATACCATTGCCTTTGTGCGCGAGAACTACGGCGACAGCGTCAAGATTGGTGCTGGCAATGTGGTCGATGCTGACGGTTTTCGCTATTTGGCAGATGCTGGTGCCGACTTTGTAAAGGTTGGCATTGGTGGCGGCAGCATTTGTATCACCCGCGAGCAAAAGGGTATCGGTCGCGGACAGGCGAGTGCTGTTATTGATGTCGCCGCAGCACGCGACGCCTACGCGCAAGAAACGGGCATCTATGTGCCGCTCTGTAGTGACGGAGGCATTGTTTTTGACTATCACATGACGCTTGCCCTTGCGATGGGTGCTGACTTCCTCATGCTGGGTCGCTATTTTGCGCGCTTTGACGAAAGCCCCACGCCGCGCATTCACTACAACGGTGCCTATGTAAAAGAGTACTGGGGAGAAGGCAGCAACCGTGCCCGCAATTGGCAGCGTTATGGCACAGGCGAGGAAAGCACCAAGCAAAACGATAAGCAAAAACTTACCTTTGAAGAGGGAGTGGACTCCTACGTTCCTTACGCAGGTAGCCTAAAAGAAAACGTCAATACTTCACTTGCAAAGGTACGTTCGACCATGGCAAACTGTGGTGTTCTTGATATCGCAACGCTGCATAAAGAAGCAAAGCTGACGCTGGTTTCTGCGACAAGCATTGTCGAAGGCGGCGCACATGATGTCATACTTAGAAATCAATAACCAGCGCACACCAGCCGTCCAATCTCGGCGTCGAATCAAAAAATCCCGCTGCTCACGTAGCCTACTACGCTTCACAACGGGATTTTTCAATTCTCCTTGACCTTGAACGGCTGGAGCACGCTGGAACCTTTAGTGGTTGACTTCTAGGATAATATAGTGATTCAGGTTCTTTGTTCGGCCGTCGGCGTCAAAACGAGCGATGAGTTTTGTTTGCTTTGCTAGCTGTTCGATTAGCTGGTCAACTTCTGCTGCAGAAAAGCTATGACAGTAGCGATAGACTTCCTCTTTATTCTGCCAGCCTAAAAAGTAGTCACCCTGCTGCAGTGCAGCACTCAGGTCTGCGGGCGTACTGTTCCAGTCTGTTGCCAGAACATTCAGTGCTTGCCTATGGACAGACTCTGCCTGCTGTGCCAAGTCGGGACTTTTGAGAAACTGCCAAAAGGACACAATCAGATGCCCGCCGTCTGCAGTGTGATCAAGCATGGTTTTTAGCAGCTGTGCGCGCATACTTTGCCCAAAAATATGGTGCATAAAGCCAAAAGACACCGTCAAATCGCAGACAGGAGCATCAATTGCATCATTTACGCAGCGGTTCTGTCGCAGCAATTCCAGCACATCAAGGTTTTGCCCCTGCTTTCCTGCCATCATCTCTAGGCTGCTATCAATGCCGTAATAATCGATGGTTGTGTCAGGCAAAGCTTCCTGGAAATATGCCTCGAATCGCCGGTTTCCGCAGGCAAAATCCAGCACAGAATAGGGTCGTTCGTGCGCAAAACAGCCAGCATCTGTCAAAACCTGCAGACAACGCTGCCACCCCTGCCAGGGCGCAGCACGCGTACGCGCAAACGAAGCCCCCTGCTGCTGATAGAACAGGCGATTAAGCTGTTGTATTTTTTGCACGATATCCATACGCTAGAATTGTACCTCTTATGGAAGAAATGTTACTGCTCATAATCGATGAACTGCGCACAGCAGAGCAAGCGGAGGAGTCCGTCCAGCACAGCGGCATCCTCGCGCACTATGCTCAATTGCCTGATGAAGCACTCTTTTCGCGTCTTATTGACCGTTTGGGTAAGGGGCGACCAGATGCGCAGGATTACTCAAAGCAGACACTGTTGCCCTACTACCACAAGGTTAAACAGTCTGACCCTGTGCGCTGGCAATCGTGGAACATTGACCCAGAACTGGAAAAGCGTTTCCTCCGTATTATGCAAATCAAGCCACGCCGTACTGCCTCGGGTGTTGCCACTATTACCGTCATTACCAAACCCTGGCCTTGTGGCAGTGATTGCTTGTACTGTCCCAATGACCTGCGTATGCCCAAAAGTTATCTGGCAGACGAACCAGCCTGTCAGCGCGCCGAGCGCAACTATTTTGACCCCTATCTGCAGGTGCAGTCGCGTCTGCAGGTGCTCAGTCGTATGGGGCATTTGACCGACAAAGTCGAGATTATTGTTTTGGGTGGGTCGTGGTGTGATTATCCGCCTGCCTATCAAATCTGGTTTGTGGCAGAGCTCTTTCGTGCCCTCAACGATGGCATCGAGGGCGACCAGGACAGGCAGCAGACCCAGCAGCGCACACAGCAGTACCAGGACGCAGGCATCAGCAATAGGGCAGAGCAGCAAGCTCTGCGCGTAGCACCCTACCAGCAGCAGATTAGCGCAGGCACGCTGAACTACAATCAGGCAATTCGTCTGCTGTATGCAGAGGACCCCGCCTGGCAGGCGCTTGCTGCGACTCAGGTGGCGGGCATGGACACACTCCGGCGCGAACAACTGCGCAATGAAACAGCCGTCCATCGTATGGTTGGCTTTACGGTCGAGACACGACCAGACCTGGTGACAGACGACAGCTTGCGGCTGCTGCGCCAGATGGGAGTGACGCGTCTGCAGATTGGTGTTCAAAGCCTTGACCCGCAGGTGTTGCAACTGAACCGGCGCGCGATAAGCGTTGCGCAAATGCAGACTGCTTTTGCCCTGGCGCGTGCCTTTGGCTTTAAGATACATGCGCACTTTATGCAGAACCTTTACGGCTCGACACTGCAGGCTGACCTGCAGCAGTACCAGCAATTTATGACCGACCCAGCCTATCTGCCTGACGAGGTCAAGCTGTACCCTTGCTCGCTGGTGGCAGATACGGGTCTGTGCGCACACTTTGCAGACGGCAGCTGGCAACCCTACAGCGAAGAAGAACTGATTCAGTTGCTTGCTGCTGACACGCTGAACACGCCACCCTTTGTGCGAATTTCACGCATGATTCGCGACATTTCTTCACACGACATCATCGCTGGCAGCAAGCGCACCAATCTGCGCCAAATGGTCGAAGCATATATCGCAGAAAGCAGCGACCAAGCAATCCAGGAAATCCGCTCGCGCGAAATCGCCCAAGACGAAGTTGCCCAGGCTGACCTGCAGCTGGACATCATCAGCTACGACACGACTGTCTCGACCGAGCACTTTCTGCAGTGGGTGACCTCTGACAACAGAATCGCCGGATTTCTGCGCCTGTCGCTGCCGACAAAAATACGCACACGCCATCTGCCAGCCAACACCACGCTGCCCACGGCAGATGACGAAGCTATGATT
>WREJ01000066.1 GCA_009779395.1 Coriobacteriia bacterium | reverse complement strand
TGGCATAGCTGCCAAAGCAAGGCGGTCGATGCGCTTGTGCAGGTAACTTGGACAGCCATTAGAATCTGTTTTAATGTGCTCAAAGACAAGAGCTTCGAATTCTGTCATTGGTGGTTTCTCTCCCCGTAGCGTACGATGGCAGAAAAACCCTCATGCAAAAAGGCGCCTGCCCCTCTTTGCTTAATATCAGGTGCGAAGCAACGACTGTGCCCGCAACAGATAAGAGGGGTAGACGCCTCACTACTTGTTGCAGACAGCATCTGCTTGCAAATGCATTGCCAAGTTTTCAGTCAGATGAATTGCACCTGATATTAAGCACTTATGAGTTTAACACACTAACATTTAAGATGAGACGAGTAGCTACACAAAGCCCAGCTTACAGCGATTTTTGGTAGTATCTCAAAGATTTTAAGGTCGCTGGTAGATGTTTTTCGGTAAAGCGAATTGTAGCGCGCAGTGCTGCTGGGCTGATGGGCGCCAGGACGGCTTGTGTGTCACTGGCAGAGTAGGTGGCTGGTCCATTCGCGGAGGAGTCTGGACCATTCGCCGAAGGGGAACTGCTGTGGACAGACTCTGCCAGACCAGCAAAAGTACTACCCAAAAGAACAGCCAGCTGCGGATTGTGCGCACACAACTCGTGTTCAGGCGAATAGCCAATCAGTGCCATAGTCTTTAGCAGGTATGCCGCTAGCAGGGTGGGCAGCTGCACGTCAGTGGTGTTTGCGGCGTTCAGCACGTCTAGATAGGCACACGTCAGTGCGTACAGGCGCGCGATGCTGTCCCCGTCATTGGTTGCCTGTGCTGCCAACTCGAGGGCAACGCTGCCCGCCATCAGGCGATTATAGTCATGGCGCAGCGTCCCGTAGGCACAGGTGCCACGTGCCTCGCTGATGATGTCGAGTGATTTTCCTGGATGAAACTTTGCTTCGATAACAGTAAAGGGTTCTGACAGACCACACAGTTTGGCGCCGGGTTTACGGGCACCCTTTGCTACGGCACGAATTTGACTGTCACCTGAGGTCAATAGTGTCAGGATAAGGTCAGTCTCTGCCAGTTTGGTCTTTGCCAGTACCAGTGCTTCTGCCGTATAGCTAGGCATGGCAGCTGCTAGGAACCCTCGCCGTAACCAAAGCGGCGAATTTGCGTGCTGTCTTTGCGCCAGTTCTTTTTGACTTTCACCCGCAGGTCAAGAAAAACGCGCGTTCCCAGCAGCAGTTCAAGGTCTGCACGGGCATCGCTGCCAATAGCCTTGATACCTGCGCCGTGCTTGCCGATGATAATACCCTTTTGCGAGTCGCGCTCGACAAAAATGGTTGCGGCGATTTTAGTCAGGTCACGCTGTAGATTTTGGTCGACCTCGTCAATGCGCAGGCCAATGGCATGGGGTACCTCGTCAAAAGTGCTGCGCAGTACCTTTTCGCGGATGAACTCGGCGATCAGTGTTTCAAAGGGCTGGTCCGTTTGTATATCTGCCGGAAACCACAGAGGCCCACGGGGCAGCAGTACCGTGATGGACTGGACAAACTCTGCCGTGCCCTGTCCCGTACGTGCTGAAATCACCTGCGCCTGCTGCGTGGTAAAGGCAGCGAGGGACTGGCGTTGCTGGTCAAGCTGCTCTGCTGTTGCGATGTCACTTTTAGTAAACAGCACCAAGGGCTCTGTACCACCAGCAGCCTTTTTCAGCAGGTCAAAGACCCAGATGTCACCCTTTCCCAGCGGGCGGGTCGCATCAATCAGTAAAACGGACAAGTCGGTGTCCTCAAGTGCCTTGTAGGTCGAGCGATTGACCTCTTCGCCCAGCGCGTCTTTTGCTTTGTGTAGTCCTGGAGTGTCGACCAGAATAATCTGTGCCTCGTGCGTGGTTAAAATCGCGCGCAAGCGGTGGCGTGTTGTCTGCGGTGCAGCCGAGGTAATGGCAACCTTGCTGCCAACCAGCGCGTTTGCAAGCGTTGATTTGCCAGCGTTGGGTCTGCCCGCAAGGGTCACAAATCCAGAACGAAAATCATCGGGTACTGCCGCTAGCACAGCAGACCGACTATCTTTGGAGCAAAAATTATCAGACCAACAACCAGCGATGCTATAACTGCCACCAGTGTTGCTGCAGACGCCGTGTCTTTGGCAATTGCTGCCAGCGGATGCTGCTGCTCGCAGGCAAGGTCGGTTACCGCTTCGATTGCTGTATTAAGCAGCTCTGTCACCAGCACCAAAGCACAGCAGACCGCTACCAGACACCACTCAATTGCCGACAGACGCAGTAGCGCAGACAGCATGACAGTCAGCAGCAGACAGACCACAATGATGGCAACATTACGCTCGCTGCGTATCGCCTGCAGCAAACCAACACAGGCAACGACCCAGCTTTTCCACAGAGGTTGCCTAGTCACGGCACCCTCCCTGCGGGCAAGTATGCGGATTTCCCTGCCACAACTGCGCCCAATCACTCAGTAACTCGTGCTCGCGCGCCTCCATACAGGCGGCCGCCTGGTCATCGTCGTGCGTGTAACCCAGCAAATGCAAAACACCGTGCACCAACAGCAGCCGAATTTCAGCCGCCACATCACTGTTTTGCTGCAGTGCCACCTGGGGAGCAATCACCACATCTCCTAGCAGAGTCGGCAGCTTGTCACCTTTGTTGTCTGTGTCGCTCGCATCGCTTGCCGCTGTGTCACAGGGAAAAGCAAGCACGTCAGTTGCCCCCTGCTTGCCACGATAGGCCTTGTTGAGTGCGTCCATTTCTGTCTCATCTACAAAAGTCACCGACAGTTCTGCGCCAGGCGGTGCTGATTGTTGTAGTAGCAGGTATTCGCATAACTGGACGTACTCTGCCAACAGGTCTTTTTCCAAAGCGTAGTCTGACTGATTGTTAATCTGTATGCTCACCCTTGACCCCCTCTGTGGTGTTCGCAGCTGTGGTCGCATCATCTGCGTCATTTTCTACGCCAGGCAGCTGTGGTTGCACGCTGCCGTCCTCGAAAATGTTGTAGGCTTCGACAATGCGCTGCACCAGTTTGTGGCGCACGACATCTTTGCCGCTAAAGTAAGAAAATCCTACGCCGTCAACGCTGCCCAAAATGGACTCTACCTCGGTCAGACCACTTTTACCCCGGGGCAAATCTATCTGGGTGATGTCGCCGGTGACAACCATTCTGCTGTTAAAACCTAGGCGTGTCAGCAGCATCTTCATCTGTGCCGAGGTCGTATTTTGCGCCTCGTCCACGATGATAAAGGCATCGTTTAGGGTTCTGCCGCGCATAAAGGCAATGGGGGCGATCTCGATGACACCCGTTTCGAGCAGCTGTGCAGATCGCTCTGGCTCCATCATGTCAAGCAGCGCGTCATAAAGGGGGCGCAGGTAGGGGTCAACTTTTTCGACCAGCGAACCCGGCAGAAATCCCAGGTTTTCGCCCGCTTCGACGGCTGGGCGCGTCAAAATAAGACGTTTAACCTGCTTTGCTTTAAGTGCTTCGACAGCCAGGGCCATCGCAAGATAGGTCTTGCCGGTTCCCGCAGGTCCAATCCCAAAGGTAATCGAGTTAGTACGCACCGTGTCTACATACAGCTTTTGCCCCAGCGTTTTGGCACGTACCGCCTTGCCGCGATAGGTTGCAATGCGATCAAGCGACAACTGTACTGGGCTGAGGTCACTGTGAATCACAATATCCAGATAACGCTCAACCGTAGCACGGTCAAGCGATTCCTTGCTGTTAAGCAGCGCAATCAGATCAGTAAACAGGGTGTGAACCGTAGCAATGTCAGCCAGGTCTCCCGTAATGGTCGCCTCGTTGCCCCGTACCACTGTTTGCGCGTGCATACGCTGGTTAATCAGACGCAGATATTCGTCACGTTGCCCCAGCAATTCCACAGGATTGATGCTGTCGGGCAGCTGAAAATGCTGTGTGTGTTTTTGCTTTTCTGCAGTGCCTATTGTTGCTCCCCCTCTGAATAATCGCCTACATCATCGTCATGGTCATCGTCATGGTCAAAGCTCTCGTCCGCTGCTTCTATGGTATCAAAATTCGCCTGCGAAAGGCGCAGCTGCACGACATCACCAAGCGACAAGTCAGTCGCCGGCAGAGCAATACGCAGATACTCACGCGTTGTCCCTATCGCACGCTGTGTGCTGCAGTCAATTGTCTCGATGATGGCTTCGACCATGCTGCCAATTCGCTGTTTTTGGTAGCGGAGTGCGTCCAGGTCAGCCTGGTCCTGCAATTCGCGAGCGCGCCGGGCAAGGACACGCGGGTTAAGGGGTGTCAGCTGTGCTGCAGCTGTGTGCTGGCGACTGCTGTAGCGAAAAACGTGCACCCGCGCAAAGCCAACGGTTCGCACCAGGTCTAAGGTCTGCTGCCAGTCTTGGTCGCTCTCGCTGGGATAGCCAACAATCACGTCAGTTGTCAGGGCAGTATCAGCCGCCACGTCACGAATACGGGCGACCAGCTGCTGATAGTCAGCAGCGGTGTAGCGACGGTTCATGTCACCCAAAACAGCATCAGACCCTGACTGCAAAGGAATGTGCAGGTGCTGACACAGAAAGTCACCGGCCGCCAGTAGTTCGAGCAGGTCATCGTTTATGTGTGCAGGCTCGATACTGGACAGCCTGACCCGGTGCAGGTCAGTCTCTGCTACAATGCGGCGCAGCAGAGCAGCGATGTCTGCTGCGCCGCCGTCTGTGCCGCTGTCAGAATAGTTGCCCAGATTGATGCCCGTCAAAACGACTTCCTTGCTGCCCTTTTGTACCAGCTGATTAATGTGTGCGATGACTGCCTTTGCACTGACTGACTGCAAAGTGGGTCGCGCGTAGGGAACAATGCAGTAGCTGCAAAAGTCCTCGCAGCCATCTTGTACCTTGAGGGGGACGCGAATGCGTTTGCCAGCAGAGGGTGCAGTCGTTGAGGGTGTGTCAGGCAATGATACGGGGGAGTTCTGGTCGTGCTCTGCCGCTGGAAGAGCATCCACCACTGCAGCAAGGGCAGCGGGGATGTCGCTTTTGTCAGCGATGACGGTGATTTTGGCATCGAGTGCTTCGAGCTGCGCTTTCAGCAGCACGGCACTGCAACCCGTGGCAATCACGGTCTGCACCCTGTCTGTGCGGACAGCGCGGCGCAGTGCCTTGCGTACCTTTCGGTCGGCCTCGCCGGTGACCGTACAGGTGTTGACAATAACAGCGTCAGCGTCGCTTAAGATAGAGGTCTGCTGCAAGCCTGCAGCCTTTAGGATATCTGCAAGCTCGCTTGATTCTGCCTGATTGACCTTGCAGCCAAAGGTTTTGATAAAGTAGCGTGCCACAGCTAGTGTTTCTGTGCCTGCGCTACTGGTGCAGCGTCCAGTCGGCTGCGCAGTGCTGCGGCAGTGATTGCCACAGCAGCGCAGGCTGCCGTGTCAACGCGCAAAATGCTGCGACCCAAACTGACGCTGCTGCCACCCAGTTCACGCAAAGCGGCAACTTCGCTGTATGTAATGCCACCCTCGGGGCCGACGACCAGCACAATATGAGGCCTGCGTACTGCAGGGTCGGGCAGGGGCAGCTTTGCAAGCATTTCTGTCAGAGTGCTGGACGGCTCTTCTTCTTCCTCCCACAAAATGAACAGCGCGTCTGGCTGCAGCTGGACAAGCTGCTCAGCTGCTGCAGAAAAGCTGTACAGCTGAGTTACGATAGGCAGGTCACAGCGCTGCGACTGCTGGGCGGCGGACTGGGCGACCTTTTGTAGGCGGGCGATTTTGCCCTCGGCGCGTGTGCCGCGTGGTCTGCTGACACAGCGGTCAAAGAGCACCGGCATAATGCGCGCAACACCTAGCTCGCTTGCCTGACGGACGACTTGTTCGGTTGTGTCCCCCTTTGAACAGCCAATAACTAAGGTCAACTCAAAGGGGTCGCTTGCTGCTTCGAGTTTAGTGATGACGCGCAAGGTCAGCTGAGTTGCGTCTATTGTTTCAATCTGGCACAGCCATCCCTGCCAGCTGTCGCGCTGGACAATCTGAATCTGCTCGCCGCTTTTCAGACGCAAGACAGTGACCAGATGGTGGTAAACCTGCGCGTCAAAGTCCCCCGTGCGCGACAGCAGCAGCGTGCTGCCAGGCGCGCAGGGTTGTTGGTCAGAGGGCAGTGTGATGAAAAAGCGTGGCAGTGTCATGGAAAGCTGGACGCCCTTCCTACTTTTTTGCCTTGAAAAAGTCTTTTACCTTGTCGCCAAAGTTTTGTGTCAGCAGATTGTCAGCATCAGAGGTTTCGCTGTCACCCAAGGCGTGACTTAACTGTTGCAGTAGTTCGCGTGATGTGTCATCTAGCTTTTTGGGCACGATAACTTCGATGTGACAGTACAGCTTGCCCTTGGCATCGCTCCGTCCAACAAGGGGCAGACCTGCCTCTTTGACTGTCACCCTGTCCCCTGTCTGTATGCCCGCAGGTACCTCGACAGTGACCTCGTCTAGCAAGCCCGCGATACGTTTTGTCGTACCCAGAGCAGCCTCTGCAATAGAAAGCGGCAAGCGCACATTGAGGTCTTGTCCACGGCGCACAAAACGCTCGTGTTCTTGCACATGCACACTGACCAAAAGGTCACCGCTTGCCGCGCC
>WREJ01000065.1 GCA_009779395.1 Coriobacteriia bacterium | reverse complement strand
TTATTTCATGTACAACAGCACCATACTCTGGTGTAGGAAAAAATTGTAGCACGCTGGTCGTACTCCCTCAAAATGTTCATGATTGGGGGGAATGCCGCCTGGTGTGCTCTGACAATACTATGGTTATCACCAGAAGTGATGCCACCAGCATTGTCAGCCAACTGAGCAGTCTGTTGCTATCCCCTGTTGCGGGACTTCCTGACCCGCCACCATCTGTTCCCGCAGCGCCATCACCAGAACCATTTTCTGGAGAACCGTCTGCCTGAAAGTTTGCCGTCAGTACTACCGTTGTTGTTGGCATCTCGAAAATCGCTGGATTGGCTGTTGTGCCACCGATGATGCTTGTTCCCGTGATGGTCCAGCCCGTAAAGTAATAGCCAGCGTCTGGTGTCGCTGTTACCAAAACAGCAACACCGTCAATATAGCGACCGCTGGGGGTGCCAGAAACGCTTCCGCCTGTCCCTGTTACCACAAACAGATCGTACACGCCGTCTATCTGAAAGTGCGCATTGGGGTTGTAGATTACTGCCACATCGCTGCCACTGCTGAGTGACGCACCTGGTATGGTGATGTCAAAAATATCAGTTGACCCGGCAACGGGTGTTCCGCCAAAGGTCAGGGTGATGCTGCTAGCACCAGCAGCTGCTGTAGCACTAACGGTCACGCCTGGTGGCAAAGTAGCAAACCAGCTAGATGCATCAGCGCCTGTCAAAGCAGCTGCCACGTTGACATCGTAGAGAGAAATTGTTGCCGTCTGCACGCTTAAAGCACTGTCAGCAACGCCAGAGACCGCGCCATCACTGACCACGCATAGCGGTCCAGACGCAATCTTTACAAAGCCGTAGGCATTGCTATAGGCAAAAGGCGTCGCATGGGGGGCAGCAGCCCCTGTCGCAAAGGCAGTACCCGCACCACCAGGGTCTGCAGTGGCGGAGTTTGTCCAGTAGGTATAAGCAAGCGCGTTATTGGCAAAACTTGCTGTCTGAATCGCGCTGGTCGCACCAGCAGCTATGATTGTGCCGCTGTTAAAGGTCAGGTTAGCAGCGGCAATACCCTGTGAGGGCAGGGCAGCAGTGGTAAAGCTACCCGCTGCTTCTAGCACGCCACTGCCCGTAGTAGCAAGCCCTGCGTCAGTAGCAATACCAGCAGACAGACCTTGTGGCGTAGGAGTTTGTGCGTTAAAGGACATGAGCGTATTAGTGCCCGTCAGGTCAATAATCGCCGAACCATTTGCAATGGTCAGTGCCACTGGCGCACTTGTCTTCCACGAAAAACCGTTAAGACTTAAGGTTTGTGTCAGCGAATTCCAGTTCCACGTGACAGATGAGGGGTACACCTGAATGTTGGTCACTCCTCCGTCGGGGACTCCCGTACCATCCAGATTGGCATACACATTGCCCGTCGTCACGTCAAGAATTAGGCCGTAGTCTTGTACTACGTTCACCGGCAAGGGGAAAAAGCTAGCATTGGTGCCATTGGCGTAATTAATACCACTGCCCAAGCTGGGGTGTTTGTACCACCACAGATTTGAGTTGCTGCCATTGAGGGTAATACTGAGGTCAGGATTAGACGAAGTCGCGCTGCCTGCCACATACTGCGTGTGTCCTGCCGCCTGATCCCAGGCAACGACCACAACTTGGCTGCCGCCAGGAACCGCAATTGTCGGCGCATTAATTACTGCTGCAGCAGTCGCGCCATAAGCAAAGACAAATCCGCTACTTAAGGTAACGGTTCCTGCAGAGCGAATCGCGTTTCCTGCCCGCATAGTCCACACTTGGCACATCCCGTTTATACTGACAAAAGAAGTCGCCCCTGTTGCATTTATCGCATAACCGCTAGCAGAACTGACCTGCGCCGAATCACCTACCGTTACCGTCGAGTTTGCACCCGTAACATTTATTGCCGTACCACTGCCGAAAGCCGTAACCTGAGCCGTTCCCAGTACAACAACCGAAGCATTAGCAACCGTGTCGACATTAGTAGTTGCGGTACTAATTGCCGTGCCTGTTCCCGTTGTCTGGACAACTCCGCCGCTTAAGGTTGCAGTAGAGTTCATGCCAACCAGATTGATGGCACGTCCATTAATGGCAGTAACCAGACCACCGTTAACGCTCATGTTACCGTTTGTCTGAATGGTGTAACCCGCATTCGAGCGTGATTGTACCGTGCCGCCGTTAATCACCACATTGGTCAGTGTTCCAGCGTTCATGTAAATGGTCGGATTAGCATTGTTGCCTGCAGCGTTAGAAATAACTCCGCCGTTTACTGTTGTTAGCGAATCTGTCCCTGTCGAATGAATGGCACATGCCGTGTCGGCACTGACCGTACCACCGTTGATGTTGATTTTTGTGTTGTTGCTGACAGTACCTGTGCCTGCGCCGTCATTGATGGCATAGCCAGACCCCGTCGAGATTACGTTGGCACCATTGACATTGATGACTGTTCCCTGCAGATTATTGTTGCTGCCGCTGCCGACTTGGATGGCTGCGTTGCCGTTGCTTGCAAGGCTTTCGATTGTGCTACCCGCCTGCAGGTTAAGTGTCACGTTATCGGCAGACACTAAAATACTGTTGCCGCCGGTATTTGACTGAATGACTGCACCACCCTGTGCTTGAACCGTTGTTCCTGCACCCAAAACGTTGATGGCACCGCCGCTACCAGAGTTCAGCAGCGTACACGGCCCAACAGAAAGCGTACCGCTGCCCCTTACGTTTAGCAGATAGGTAGTCGCCGTACCCTGCAAAATCGCATTCCACTGGACAGTTGCTCCTGTGCCAATGTCAAGGGTAAGACCGCCCACGGCTCCCGTAACTGTACCGTCAATCGTCACCGTTGCACCCGCTGGCACCACCAGGGTACCCGAGGGCGAGCCACTAATGGTCACCGTGTCACCACTGGCCACCACAGGAACTGTAGCATCACTCCAAGTGTAGCTTGCCGCTGCGGCAAAACTTGAAAACAGCGCGACGCTGAGCAGCGCAACGCAGATGAGCAGTACAAGAAACTTACCCGCTTTATTCATGGTGCGAATCCTTGTCATCAAACGTCCAGTATGACCTTTAATTTCTAGCACTGATTATACCGCAAGGCATTAATTGGAAGAGCACGTCCAGTAATGGACGTGCTCTGCAGTAAATAAGGCTTTTTGTGCGCTCTAGTTGGTGCTGCCTAAATCGTAACGCGTAAACGCTGTAATGGCGATGCTGTCACCCAATTCCTTAGCAACACGCTGCGTATACTGGTCCACGCTGATGTCCATGTCTTTGACATAGGCTTGCTCGACCAGAGCTTGCTCTTTAAAGAACTTGTTCAGGCGCCCCTCTGCCATTTTCTCTTGAATCTGCTCTGGCTTGCCGCTTTCTGCAGCCTGTGCCTTATAGATTTCTTTTTCATGAGCGATCAATGCCGGGTCAAAGTCTTCGCGGCGCACGGCAATGGGATTTGCAGCTGCGACCTGCATGGCAATGTCACGAGCATAGATCTTGAAAGGCTCTGCTTCGGCACTTGCCTGATTACCCAGCGCAAACTGCACCATGATACCGATTTTTGCTCCCCCGTGAATGTAGGCAGCAAGGGCACCGCTATCAAGCAGCTCGATACGGGTAAAACGCGCAACCTTGATGTTTTCGCCCAGTTTACCCACGGTCTCGCCAAACAGCTCTTCGATGCTGATATCGCGTCCAGGAACAGGCAGCGTCATCAAAGCAGCATTGTCCAGCGGGTCATCTTTTGCCACAACCTCTGCCAGCAGCTTTACAAAGCTGACAAAGGTCTGATTGGTCGCCACAAAGTCGGTCTCGCAGTTGACCTCAATCAAAACACCCGTCTTGTCATCAGGGCTGATGTATTCTGCAATCGCACCCTCGTTGGTGGCACGGTCAGCTTTTTTACTGAGTGCGGCCAAACCACGAGTACGCAAAAAATCGACAGCTTTTTCGATGTCACCTTCGGTCTCTTGCAGTGCTTTTTTGCATTCCATCATGCCAGCACCGGTTATCTCGCGTAGTTCCTTAACAAGTTTCGCGCTAATGTTTGACACGATAACTCTCCTCTCTTTACAGCAGCAGCTCTTTTAACCGTAGCTTTTCTAGCAACAGTTAAACGGCAACTGCTGGTGTTGTTGTATCTGCGGGAACTGTTCCCGTATCGGCGGCAGCTTCTGCCTCGGCCTCGGCGATTTCTTCTGCGTCGAGGTCAAGGTCTTCTCCAAAGCGAATGGGGCTTTCTTCGATGTTTTGATGTACCTGCTCGTCAGTAGGTACTGCTTCATCTTCTAGGGTTGCAGAGGCCTGGACAGACTCCGCCGCTGCTTTTACCGCCTTTTCTGCTTTTTCTGCTGCTTTCAGTGCCTCTGCCTCTGCCACTTTCAGGGCAGTTACGCCACCATTTCCTTCGAGGACTGCTGCTGAAATCACGTTTGATATCAGCGAAATCGCTCGAATGGCATCGTCGTTTGCCGGGATAGGAAAGTCGACTTCGTCAGGGTCAGAGTTGGTGTCAAGAATCGCGATGATAGGAATACCCAGGCGGCGCGCCTCGGCGACCGCGATGGTTTCGCGCATGGTGTCAACAATAAACAGAGCCGCTGGCAGAGTGCGCATGTGACGAACACCCTCGAGGTTGTTGCGCAGCTTTGCTAGTTCTTTGCCTTTCAGGATTTGCTCTTTTTTGGGTAGCGTTGCCATGGTGCCGTCCTCGATCATGGCTTCGATTTTCTCCATATGAGAGACGCGTGAGCGCACCGTCTCGAAGTTGGTTAGCATACCACCCAACCAGCGCTGAGTTACGTAGGGCATTCCTGCCTGCTTCGCGGCCTTTTCCAGCGGTCCCTGTGCCTGCTTTTTGGTGCCGACAAACAGTATTTCGCCGCCGCGCTGACCTACGGTAAAGGCGTACTTGTAGGCCTTCTCCAACTCGTGCATGGTGATTTGCAAATCAAGAATGTAGATGCCACCCCGCTGGGTAAAAATGTAGGGCTTCATCTTTGGGTTCCACCGGCGGGTCTGATGCCCAAAGTGGACGCCTGCTTCAAGCAGACCTTTCATAGTTACAACAGCCATAGTACCTAGTTCCTTTCGTTGTGTCCTCTACAGGCTTCGTCCCAGTCAGCCACCCTGGTAAGGGCACCAGGCTTTACGGTCCACCTGTATGTGTATTTTGCTAAGAGCGTCCAGTGCTGGGCACGCCAAGCACTTGGGGCGAGTAACGGGATTCGAACCCGCGGCCTCCTGAGCCACAGTCAGGCGCTCTAACCAGCTGAGCTATACCCGCCATATGCACGCCACTTTCAGCAGCCGATTATTGTAGCAAAGATAACGGAACCCTGCAATTAGCAGGGGGCGCGCCTTCTGGCGCGCCCCTTCCTTTAATCCCCAGTTGAGAGAGGGTGCTAGTAACTCAAAACTGCCATCCCGTCACCCCAGACTCGATCTGGGGTCTCTGCACAAGGTGTATGTTAGTGGCTTAGCACCGCAAGTTCCATCTCACGTTTGCTGCGTCTGGTAGCACTGACCAGTACAATCAAACCAGCAACAGCCATCAACAGTAAGGCCATACCAAACCTACCAATATCAAGACCTGTTGGTGGTACAAAGAAGTCAGTATTGGTAAAGTCTGCCGTATTGGCAGCTTCACCGAGTGTTTGCTCCCCTGTGCTGAGACTGACATTTGGCGTATCTGCTGGTGGATTAATGATCGATGTATCAATGACACCGTCAGCACGAACAACTACGCTTGGTGTGTAGTCGCTTACCGGTAGTTCTACTGCGGTATATCTGGCTCCTACATGAGTATCAAGAAATACCAGTGTTTGATTGTGGGTCAAGCTCACGGTTCTTGTCACTTCGTCAGTAAATTCGATGACAGAACCTATTGCTTCATTTGTCAGTGTATCGATAATTTGAGCTCTGTAGATAATAGGTGGTGTTGCTGTTGTTGCAAGGGAAGGTGCAGTAAGTCTGATATCAAAGTCAAAGGCTCTGGTGAAATTTGGCATGATACCTGTTGTTGTTTTGGATATTCGCAGTCCACCAACAGCAAGAGGGTCTGTTGGGTCGATATCGACGTTTCTGACGAATGTGTTAGTAAAGGTTAAAGCAGTATCTAAGTCTTCGCGTTTTTCACCTAGTACGTCACCTGGCAGTACTTCTTGTACCAAGATTGCACTGACAAAGTTTGCGCCACTTTCTGAATCAGGTAGTACTATGAAGGTTATCTGATAGATTGTTGGGTCAAAGGTCATTGTTTCTGTTGTGGTATTGCTAAAGGTGTCACTTCTTTCGCTAATGCGATAGGTAAAGAGGCCTGGCAGAGCAAAGTTTACCCTGTTGCTTAGCAGAAGGTCAGAGGATTTTGTTACTGTTCTGACGTCACCGGTGACTGTTGCAACATCTGAAGGAGCAAAGGTGATATTAGGAACAGCAATCGCTGGCAGCATATGTGCCCGATCTGTTTCATTGTTAAAGCTATAGGGGGTAATGGTAAAGGCAAATGCTGTGTCAGGGGTTATAGTTCCTACCGGCATTTGCAGGTTTTTGTTTATTGCAATGTCGATTTCAGATGGTTCTGGTGGAATCACCGTACCTGTAGTAAAG
>WREJ01000064.1 GCA_009779395.1 Coriobacteriia bacterium | reverse complement strand
TTTATCGCGCAATCCATCTAGCCATTTGCTGTAGGCAGCTGTTCTGCGGATAGAGGTATTTGTGTTCATATGTCTATTGTAGCGTACACGCTACAAACATGCAAGTCATATCTGGTGTGCCCTGGAGCCGACGAGCGGATTTGAACCGCTGACCTACGCATTACGAGTGCGTTGCTCTACCAACTGAGCTACGTCGGCCTGGTTTGGACAGACTCCTCCACCGCTTCACCTAGGGTGCAAATGACACAAGAAGTGCGCACTGTGGAGCACAAAAGTATAGCACAGACGCTTCCGCTTAGCGGGTATTTTGTTCCCTTTGCCCCTTCATCTGCGCCTTGCTGCGCAATTGCCTCGCAAGTTCCCGTAATCTATTCCCTAATTGCTAGATTATCTGCAGTACAATGTGCGATTTTTGCCTGTATTGTGCGCGGAATAGTGCGACAATAGAGTCAGTCCACTTGCGGGCTGGGGAAGGGGAGCAGCGAACATGTTCGAGCAAGTAGTCATTGCCGTCTTTATCATCCTTGGTGCTGCCTTTGCCTGTCTGGTGCTTAGTCTGTCGTGGTTGCTGTCACCGACAAAACCTAGCGAGGGCAAGGGGCTGACCTACGAATGTGGCGTCAAACCCATTGGAAAGCCTTGGGTGCGCTTTCGCCCTGGCTATTTTGTCTTTGCGATACTTTTTGTCGTCTTTGATATTGAAGTCATCTTTTTGTTCCCCTGGGCGATTGCCATGGGAGCTGTGGTGACGGGCTGGTTTATCATCGTCGAAATGATTATTTTTGTGACGATTCTGCTGCTGGGACTTGCCTATGCCTGGAAAGAGGGGGCACTGACTTGGCATTAGATACGGTATTTGGTCAGCACTCCCTTGCCTTCATTCGCTCTGAGCAGCTGTTTGACTGGGCGCGTGCACGCAGCCTGTGGTATCAGGCTTTTGGCATTGCCTGTTGCTCGCTTGAAGGGCTGCTTGCGGCATCGGGGCCGCGCTTTGACTTTGACCGGCATGGCGTGTTCTTTCGTGGTGTGCCGCGCCAGTCAGATGTCATGATTGTGGCGGGTACGGTCAACTACAAAATGGCACCAGTGGTAAAGCGTCTGTACGAGCAAATGCCCGAGCCAAAATACGTCGTTTCTTTGGGAGCATGTGCCAATACTGGTGGTCCTTTCCGTTCCTATCCCAACGTTATCGAGGGCGTCAACGAGATTGTTCCGGTCGACATCTACGTGCCCGGCTGTCCGCCGCGCCCAGAATCGGTGCAGTACGCCTTTTTGCAGCTGCGCGAAAAGATTTATGCTCAGACAGGCGAGCGTCTGGACGCGCGCGAACGCTTTTTGGCAGGCTTGCCAGAAGAGCCGAAACCTGCTGCTAGGGTGACGATTCCGCTGCCACTGCCCGGTGTCGAAAACGTGCCCGTCTATGGCGACCCTCGCGCCGCAAAGTGCGCCAACGCCAGCGACTTTACTACGCTGACTGTCGAAGATACCATCTTTCCCTTACATCAAGATGTGCAGGCAGAGGACGTCCAGCAATGAAGCCAGCCATGCTGACAGAACAGGTCACGGCAGCCTTAGACGCTGCTGGCATCACGCAGCACCAGGTCAGCGAATGGGAGCATCTGGGTGTTGTTGCGCGTGTTCCTGCTGATGCTGTTGTGGGTGTTTTGGACGTGCTCCGCCAGCATGAGGAACTGCAATTTGTGCAGTTGATTGACACCTTTGGTGCTGACCTAAGTGACCTGATTGAAGTGACTTATCGCCTGCGTTCGCTGAAGCACAATGTTGACCTGCTGGTGAAATGCGAGCTGCCCTATGGCGCGAGCTATTCTTCGGTGGGTACAGTTTTTGCCTCGGCACTGCTACCCGAGCGTGAACTATGCGAGATGTTTGGTCTTGTTTTGAGCGGTCATCCTAATCCAAAACGGTTGCTGACCATCGAGGGCATGCCGCCCTTTTTGCGCAAAGACGTTGCGATTCGCACAAAGGAGGAGATATGGGGCTAGACCAGCAGACCATGCTTACCCCAAATATCCCCTTTGAGGGCGATACAATCGCACAAGAAGACCTGCTAGAAGGCTACGTCAATCCTGGTTGGTTGTCGTCCGAGCCGCCAAAGGGCATTGTGGTGCCGCGCAACACACGGCGTATCGCTGATGACCCGCTGCAGTTGTGTACCGACCACTATCTGCTAAATGTAGGACCACAGCATCCCTCGACGCACGGTGCCTTGCGCGTTGTTATGGAGATGGACGGCGAGCGCATCATGTCGGGCGAGGCTCACGTGGGGCAGCTGCATCGTGGTATTGAAAAGCTGGCAGAGCACCGCCGCTACCATCAACTGGCAACCCTTGTTGATAGGGCAGATTACGTGTCCGGTATTACGGTCGAAACTGCGGTTGCACTGGCAACAGAACAGCTTGCAGAAATCGAAGTGCCCACGCGCGCGCAGTGGTTGCGTTGCCTGATGGCAGAGGTCAATCGTATTGCCAGCCACTACATGTGGATGGGACCTATGGGTCTTGACAGTGGTGCGATGGGTATCTTTTTATACATGCAAAAAGACCGTGAAGTCTTTCTTGACGTGCTAGAAGAGATGACCGGTCAGCGTCTGATGTTTAACTACGTGCGTCCCGGTGGGGTTACTGGTGATCTTACTCCGCGTGCTGAACAAATACTGCGTGACTATCTGAAAATTGGCATCAAGCGCATGAAAGAACACTGGGACAACTTGTTCGAGTCCGAGATTTTCCAGATGCGCACAAAGGGTATTGGTGTTTTGACCCGCGCAGACGTGCTGAACTATGGTGCGACAGGACATGTCTTGCGTGCCTCGGGTGTTGACTTTGATGTGCGGCGCGATCGCCCCTACGATGCCTATGACCAGTTTGACTTCGAGGTTATGACACGCAGCGGTGGCGACATTTTTGACCGTGTGGTCTGTCGCTTTGACGAGATTCGCCAGTCGCTGCGCATTATCGAGCAATGTCTGGACGGTTTGCCTACAGGCGACATCAAGGCAAAAACACCCAAGGTGCTGCGTGTTCCTGCAGGCGAGGCCTGCGGCATAGTCGAATCAGCGCGTGGCGAGGTTGGCATTCACCTGTATGCTGACGGCAGCGATAAACCCCTGCGTATGCGCTACCGTCCGCCTACTTTGTACTCGCTGGCACTGGCAGAGGTTTTACTGCCGGGTACGCTCTTTGCTGATGCCATTGTTAACATGGGGTCTTTCGACTTTTGTTTTGGCGAGGTTGATCGCTGATGAGTATGCTGCTACAAGCGATACTATGGTGCTTGCTGCTGATTACCGTCATGTTGGTCTGCGGTGCCTCTATCATTTATATGCTGCGTAAAGTGCTGGGTGCAGCTCACCTGCGCATTGGGCCAAATACTTTAGGTCCTGCTGGCATTTTGCAGCTCTTTCCTGATGTTATTAAACTGCTGACAAAAGAGGACCGCCACCCCAACCTTAGTGACAAGGGGCTGTACTGTCTGGCACCGATTATTGTTTTTACTCCTATGCTGGTTGCCTTTGCTTTTATTCCCTTTGGGTCAGGGATTGTTGCTGCTGACGTCAACATGGGCGTGATGATGATTCTTGCCTTTTTGACCCTGGTACCGCTGGGTATTTTTGCGGCGGGCTGGTCCAGCCACAGCAAGTATGCGCTGATTGGTGCGGTGCGCTCTGTTGGGGCAGCCATCACCTACGAGGTGCCCTTGCTGCTTTCAGTACTGCCGCCCATCATGATGGCAGGCAGCATGAACCTCAGTGACATTGTGTTGACTCAGGCAAATAGCGTCTGGTTTATTGTGCCTGCTTTGCCCTCGGCTATTATCTTTTTCCTCTGTGCGCAGATGGAGACCAACCAGGCACCCTTTGACATGACCGAGGCTGAAAGTGAACTGGTCGCGGGTTTCTCTACCGAGTATTCTGCCATGCGTTTTGGCTTTATTTTCCTGACAGAGTTCGCCGGTAACTTTGTCATGGCAGCGCTTGCTGCGACCCTGTTTTTGGGCGGCTGGACACTGCCCGGCGTTGACCCACATTCTATGGGGATTTTTGCTCCGATGGTGCTGGTCATCAAATCATACCTCATCATCTTCCTCTTCATGATGATTCGCGGCAACTTTTCGCGCTATCGCGTCGACCAAATGGCGCAGCTGGGATGGAAAAAACTCATCCCCCTTACCTTGCTGTGGACGATGGTATTTGCCATTGGTATGCGCAGCTTTCAACTACTGTCAGCAAGCGGCGCGCTGGGCGGTATATTTGGGCTGGGGGGTTAGCAGATGAAGCGTATGTTCAACGAGAAAAAACGCCGCCTGCCTCTGGGTCTGTTCCTGTCGCTGCGTATTGCCTTTAAGAATCTGCTGAGGCGGCCCATTACCGTGCAGTATCCACAGGAGAGGTTGACCATTCCACCGCGTGCGCGCTGGGCTGTTGAAATCAACTATGCCCCAGATGGCAGTCATCGCTGTACTGCCTGCAAAGTCTGCGAAAAAGAATGCCCCGACGACTTGATTGAACTAGATGTTGACATCGCCGAGGATCGCAGCCGCTTTATCAATCGCTGGCACTATCGTCGTGGTGGTTGCATGATGTGTGGTCTCTGCGCCGAAATCTGCCCCTTTGATGCCATCAAGATGGGGCATGACTACGAACTTGCGCACGTCGATCCTGACTTGCTAGAGTTTGACCTGCTGACCAATGTTCCTGCCTATCGCCGCCCCAAAAAGCCGCGTCCCGATGCCGCCCCCGCCGCAGAAAAGGAGGCAGCTGATGCTTAGTGCGATTGTCTTTTGCTTGCTGGGATTTGTCATTTTGATTTCTGCGGCAAACTGCGTTTCTTCAGAAAACGTCATTCATGGTGCCTACTGGTTGCTGCTGTGTGCGGTGGCTGTTGCTGGCATGACTTGGTTTATGGGGGCAGAATACTTGGCGGTGACCCAGCTACTGCTGTATGCCGGTGCCGTCAGCGTGCTGACTATTTTCACTGTCATGGTGACCCACCGCTCGCATGAAAGTGCCTGCACCGAGGTCAAACTGTCCTGGTCCGCGCTCATCTTAGCCCTGGCGTTTTTTGCTCTGATTGCCTACGGTGTTATTGCGACCCCAGAGCTCGCGACCTTAACTGCGGCGCACGAACCCATTCCGCTGGCAGAATTTGGTGCAGAGCTCTTTGCCGTTGACGGGCACGCCTTTGCCTTTGAGATTGCTTCGCTGGTGCTGCTGGTTGCCTTGGTTGCCGCCGTCTGGTGGACAAAGGACAGCGATTTAGATGGAGAGCGCATCCAGAAAAGTAAGCGTAAAAAGGCAGCAAAGGAGGACAACCATGCCTGAAGTTGGTTTGGTCACCGCCCTTTTGTTTGCAGCAGCACTGTTTTCGGTGGGACTGTACGGGGCGATTTCGCGCAAGGCCGCGGTGAGCATTTTGATGTCGCTTGAAATAATGCTTTTTGCTATCACGCTGAACTTGGTTGCACTGGCGCGCTTTGTCCCTGCCGCGCAACCCCATGCCTGGTTTTTTACGATTTTTCTGATGGTACTGGGTGCCGCAGAGATTGCGATTGGACTTTCGCTGGTTGTCGCGCTGTACCGTCGTTCGCGCACCAGTGCCGTTGAAGATTTGTGCGAGCTAAAGGGTTAAGTCGGCTCAGGCACAAAGGATTAGAGGAAGAGGAAAGGAGGAAGCATGACACAGACAGCAACACTGGCGACTGCCGCAAGTGCAACGCAGCTTGACCTGTGGTGGGTTATGCTGGCACCTCTCTTTCCTTTCCTAGGGTTTGCGCTTTTGGCATTGCTGCCGCGGGACTTGCGCAATACCCTGCGTTTTGTTCCCATTCTGTGCCTGGCGACAACCTTTGGCATTGCTGTTGCTGCTGCCGCTACCATCTGGCCGGGTGCGCCTATTGGCGAGGCGTTCTACACCCTAAAGTGGACCTTGGGATACCTAGGGTCGCTGCCCATTACCCTGTCCCTTGCGGTGGACTCACTTGCTGTCTTGATGCTGATCATGGTCTCTATTGTGGGTCTTTGTGTGCAGGTCTACTCGCTTGATTACATGAAAAAAGACGAGCGTATCGGCTGGTTTTACTGCATTATGTCGCTCTTCCTTGCTGCCATGCTGGGATTTGTGCTGTCAGGAAACATTCTGCTGCAATTTGCGCTGTGGGAAATCATGGGCGTGTGTTCCTACTGCCTGATTGGTTTTTGGTATCGCAGCAAGGCACCGCGCCAGGCATCGCAAAAGGCTTTTTTGGTTACACGTGCTGGTGACGTTGGCTTTTTTATCGCGCTTTCTGCCATCTTTGTGGCGGCGCGCTCTTTCGAGTTTGACCAGATTTTTGCCACCGCAGCCGATTGGTCACCCTTTTTGCTTGCGGTTGCGGCATTTGGCCTGATCTGGGCTGCTATTGGCAAGTCAGCACAGTTCCCGCTGTCTGCCTGGTTGCCCGACGCCATGGCAGGTCCTACTCCGGGGTCTGCGCTGATTCATGCAGCAACGATGGTTGTGGCAGGCGTGTTCTTGCTGATTCGTATGCTGCCGGTGCTGACGCTGTACCCGCTTGCTATGAACGTCATTTTGACGGTGGGCGTAATTACGGCACTGTACGGGGGACTATTGGCGTGTTTTCAGACCGACATAAAAAAGGTGCTGGCATTTTCGACCATTAGTCAGCTAGGCTTTTTGTTTGCAGCCATTGGTGTTGGCTCTGCTTTTGTTGCGATATTTCACACGCTGACGCA
>WREJ01000063.1 GCA_009779395.1 Coriobacteriia bacterium | reverse complement strand
GGACAGCCTCAAGCGCGCCAACCTGTGGAAGGAAGTCAAAGACATACTGGACAAAAACGGTCTTGCTATCAGCGGGGGACAGCAGCAACGTCTGTGTATCGCGCGCGTTTTGGCGGTGCAGCCAGAAGTATTGCTGATGGACGAACCCTGCAGCGCCATTGACCCGACCAGCGTACAAAAAATCGAAGATTTGATGGCAGAGATTAAAGACGAGGTTACTATAATCATTGTTACTCACAACATGCAACAGGCTGCTCGTGTGAGTGACTACACTTCGTTCTTTTTGCAAGAAATTGCAGGAGAACCTGCCGTATTGGTCGAATCAGGCAGAACCAGCGACATTTTTACCGCACCGATTGATAAGCGAACTGAGGACTATATAACGGGTCGCTTTGGCTAAAAAGCGCACCAGGTGGCGCAACTCGGTGTCGCCTGGATTATTTGAAGCGCACACGGGAGCAACCCCGCTTACCGCTTCAAATAATCCAGGCTCCTTGATTTGCACCGCCTGGAGCACTTTTACTACCTGATATACGTTAAACTTATCGGCAGAGAGATATTGAGGAGTTGAACAGATGATGCGTGAACAGTTTAGACAAGACATGCAGGACATGCAGGCCGAGGTTGTTGGCATTATGCGCGAGCTTTTGGCTGTAACCAAGGGCGCGGTTAATGCTTTGGTTCATGGTGACGAAGTAGCGGCACAAAACATCATCGATGAAAACGACCGCTTTGGGCAGCTGACCCTCGACATCGAAGAAAACGTCATTCAGCTTATGGCAACCCAGAACCCAGTCGCGCGTGACCTGCGCTTTTTGCTGTCGATGGCATTTATTACGCTGTACCAAAAGCGCATCGCCGACTATGCGCAGACCATCGCAAAGGCTGCCCGTCGCAGTGCCGACAAGCAAGTGCCCCAACCACTGACTGACCTGATAAAAGCACAGGCGAATCTGGTGTACCGGGTAATGGACGCTACGCGCGAAGCTCTTGAAAAGCGCGATTTAGATCTGGCGATGAAGCTACCAGAACTGGACGAACCCGTCGACTCGCTTAACAAGCAGTTCTACCGTGAGCTGGGTCGCCTGACCGACGAGGACGAAATCGAAGCAGCCTCGAAAATGGTCATGTCGGCACGCGCACTCGAGCGTATTGCTGACTACTGCGTTGACACGGGCGAGCGTCTTGCCTACTTTATCACTGGCGAGCGTGCCTTGCTCGAGGCGGCAGAGGCAGAGCTTGATCCACAAAAAGTAATCTAGCGATGACCCCTGCGGCGACGACTTCTTTAAGCGAGGCCTTTGCGGCTGTCCGCGAACAGATGGCACAAGCTGCCACGCGCAGCGGACGTGACCCGGCAGAGGTACGTCTGATTGCCGTAACAAAGTCGGTAGATACAGAAATGCTGCTGCGTGCTGCTCATGAGTGCGACCAGAAGCTGTTTGGCGAGAACCGTGCTGACGAGCTGCTGCGTAAAGTCGCTGCCTGTCCCGCTGTCGATTTTCACTATATAGGCACGCTGCAAACCAATAAGGTACGCAAGGTCGTTGGCGCAGCCAGTCTGATTCATTCGGTGGACAGCGAACGTCTGCTACGAGCGATTGACCAGCGTGCCGCTGCTTTAGGCATCACGCAGCAACTACTACTGCAAATCAGCATCAGCGGAGAAGAGTCCAAACAGGGAATCGAGCCCCGTGATCTGGACAGACTCCTCCATCTGGCGAACAGCGAATTGCAGGCGGTGCAAATTAACGGTCTTATGACGATGGCACCCTTTGTTCCCGCAGAAGAGATACGCTGGATTTTCGAGGATTTACGTGCACTTTTGGCAGCTAGTGACCGTGATGGGCCGCGTGTCGCCCTGCGCGAGTTGTCCATGGGTATGACCAGTGATTTCGAGGTCGCGATCGAAGAAGGGGCGACCTTGGTGCGCATTGGAACTGCTCTGTTTGCACAGGGGTAATCGGTGACAGGCAGGGGCAGTAGTGTGCAGCTGTGGTGCAGGCGTGACAGAAAGGATCGTCAGCGATGGGCAAAATAGACAAGTTAAAATCGCGTTTGGGCTTTGGTTCTGGCTGGGATACCGACTATCTGCAAGAAGACGATGCCGAGATTGTCCAGCGCGATGACTATAGCGGCGAAGAACTTGCTCGGGTTACCTATGCGGGTCTGGGGGTCAACACCCCTGCGGCAAGTAGCGAAAATCCTGAGGGAAAGCCCGCCGATGCTGCCTGCGATAAACGTTATTCTCATGATTCACCCTTTGCTTCGGGGGCATCGCCCAGTGCGGTCAAAAAACACACGAGGAAGCCTGACCTAAAACGTGCCTCGCAAATCAGTGGCAGCGAACTACGTGATGTCGAGGACAGTCGCCGCTTTGACCATCAGCTAAAGATGGACGGCAGTGGTGGCAGTTCTTTTCGTCCCAAAGATTACTCGGAGGCCAGTCTGATTGCCAATCACCTAAAAGAAGGCAAGACCGTGACGGTCGATCTGTCGCTGGTGCCGATGTCGCAGCGACAGCGTTTTATCGACTTCATGGCTGGTTTGGTGTATGCTCTTGATGGTCATCTAGCACGGTCGTCGGCGCACATTTATATGCTGACCCCCCACTAGAAGCAATGCCCGGAAGAGGAATACTCTTTCGAAAGGTATACAGCACAGAAGTACAAGCGAAGAGAAAGAACGGGTGTGACAAAAACAGCAATACAGGGAAAACTGCTGGTCGTTGGTGGCGGAGCCATGGGAGAAGCACTGCTTGCTGGCATACTGGCGGCAAAAAAGCTGGAGCCTGCTCAGGTCACCGTCGTCGAGCCCAATTTTGACAAAAAGTTGCTGTTGCAAAAACGCTACGACATCGAAGTCATCACTGAACTGGATTACCGCAAATATACGGCAGACGACACCTGTCTGTTTGCTGTCAAACCTCAGATTGCAGGTCAGGTGCTGCGCAAACTTGCTCCCCGTCTGGACCGTACCCTGTTTGTCTCGATTGCGATTGGCATCACCATCGCCGACTACTACCACATACTGCCCGCAAGTATTCCCGTTGTGCGTGTTATGCCCAACATGCCCGTTGCTATTGGCGAGGGCATGTCGCTGATTTCCTGCGCCGAGATTGTCAGCGAGGACCAAAAACGGATTGTCACCCAGCTGTTTGACAGTGTTGGCAGAACCGAACACATCCCCGAGACCTGGCAAAGCGCAGGCGCGACCATCAGCGGGTCGGGTCCTGCCTATTTTAGCTACGTGATTGATGCTTTGATTCACGCGGGTACTCGTGCGGGTCTGCCCGAGGACCTCTCGAAAAAGCTGGCGGCGCAAACGGCAGTCGGCGTGTCAAAAATGCTGCTGACCACGAGCAGAAGCCCCCGCGAAATCATGCGCGCAACAGCAAGCCCCGGTGGCATTACCGAGGCAGCCCTTGAAACCCTTGATGCAGAGGGCGTCCACAAGGCAATAGTAGCTGCCTTTTCAGCAGCTGTTGAGAGGGCCGATCAGCTAGAAGCAGAATTCAATTAACAGACAGAGCGCACCAGACGGCCAGACTCGGTGTCGTTTGAAAAATCAAAAATACACGAGTAGCTTAGTACGCTTAGCATTTTTGATTTTTCAAGCCTCCTAGATTCTGACCGTCTGGAGCGCTCTGTTTAATTTGGTCAGACGGCCAGACTCGGTGTGTTAGACTAGAAAGCTACCAAAGTAACCTTACTCAACCCTCAAAGAAGGACTCAACACTGATGAAAAGTCCCACTGCCACGCCTGCCCAGGCGGTGCAAGCTGACTATAAAACTGCTGCTGACCTCGCAGCGGTATTGCCGCTGACGGCAGCTGTTTCTGATGCGGGACATCTGACCATTGCAGGCATTGACATGGTCACTTTGGCGCGCGAAGTGGGTACGGCGGTGTATGTCATGGACGTGCTCCATATTCGGACGCAACTGCAGGATTATCGCAGGTGGATGAGTTATCATTGGGACGACATCGACGTTATTTATGCGGGCAAGGCCTTTTTGTCGCGTTCGATGGCGCGTCTGGTGGCCGACTGTGATTGCAGTCTTGATGTGTCAAGCGGCGGAGAGCTTGCCATAGCACTGGCGGCGGGATTTCCGGCTGCGCGCATCTATTCGCACGGCAATAACAAAACGACGACAGAACTAATCGAGTGTCTTGATGCTGGCGTTGGGCACATTGTGGTCGACAGCTTTGAAGAGTTGCAGCGTATTTCAGACTTGGCGAGTGAGCGTGACCAGCAACAGGCGGTTTTGCTGCGCGTGACACCAGGCATCGAGGCAGATACACACGACTATATTCGTACCGGCGCCGAGGACTCAAAGTTTGGCTTTGGTCTGAATCAGGGACTGGCACTGTCTGCGGTCAAACGTGCGCTGGAACTGCCGGGTATTATCTATGACGGTCTGCACATGCACATAGGCTCGCAGATTTACGCGCTGAACTCTTTTGCGGCAGCAATCGAGGTCATGGCAGACTTCATGCTGCACATACGCGAGGAATTGGGTGCTGACACCGCCATTCTTAACACGGGTGGGGGACTAGGCGTTGCCTACGGTGTCCCCGATGACCCGGCAAGCATCAAAGATTACGGCAAAGTTGTCGTTGACGGCATCAAAGAGGCCTGCGAGCTGCGTGGCCTAAAGACACCCCGCATTGCAGTCGAGCCAGGGCGCAGCGTGGTGGCAAATGCTGGCGTGACCCTGTACACCGTGGGCACTATTAAAGAAATTCCAGGCATCAGAACCTACGTCAGCGTTGACGGAGGCATGACCGACAACATCAGAACCAGCCTGTATCAGGCCCACTACGAGGCCTTTATTGCCAACAAAGCCGACCAACCGCGCACCGTCACGGCAACTATTGCCGGCAAACACTGCGAAAGCGGCGACATCGTCGTATCAGACGGTCCCTTGCAGCCCGCCCGTGTCGGCGACATCCTTTGTGTTCCTGCGACTGGCGCCTATTGCCAGTCGATGAGCAGCAACTATAACAAGCAAGTTCGCCCCGGCGTAATCTGGGTCGAAAACGAAACATGGCGTTGGGTCGTGCGCAGAGAAACCTACGACGACCTATTAAGCTGCGATGTGGGCTAGGGCGGAGGAGTCCGTCCAGTACTGGTCGTACTCTGCCAATGTAGTAGCAGCACTGCCATAATGCGTGGTGAAACTGAGAGGAGAACAGCACCATGAATTTGCACTCACCAGACGTTGCGGTAACTGACAGTACGCAGGCTTTGAACTACCTAAAGGAGGGCAACGCGCGCTTTGTCAGCGATCAGTGTATGCCTCGTGATACCAACAAACAGGACCTTGCCCTGACAAAGGACGCACAAAAGCCCTTTGCGGCAATTCTGACCTGTGCCGATTCGCGTACCTGCCCCGAGATATTCTTTGATCAGAAAATCGGCGATTTGTTTGTTCTGAGAAATGCAGGCAACGTAGCTGACCAGTCAGTACTCGGTTCGCTCGAGTTTGGCGTCCAGCATTTGGGCGTTGCCGTTGTTGTTGTTGTGGGACACACCAAGTGTGGTGCGGTTCACACCTCCTATGATGGAGTAACGGGTCTCTCGGATAACCTGCAGGCAGTGCTTGACGGCATCAGACCAAACGTTTCTGACAGCGCCGATAAAGAATCGGGTGCTGTTGACAACGTGAAAAAGCAGGTAGAGCTGCTTAGCGCCAACGAAGTCATCGGAGCTGTTCCCGTATTGGGTGCCTTTTATGACATTGCGACGGGTGAAGTTAGCTTTATCTAGCGCGAAAGCAGAGAATAAAAAGAGGATGTGTCAAATTGGCACATCCTCTTTTATCTACTGCGGCTGAACAAGATCTTCGACAATATATGTGATGAGGGTATAGCAGAGAGTAGCTGCTTTCTGCTATACTCGCTTGTTGGTTACGGGGTGTAGCGCAGTTTGGCAGCGCATCTGCTTTGGGAGCAGAGGGTCGCAGGTTCAAATCCTGCCACCCCGACCATGTTTTAGAAACCATGAGGTGGCACACTAGGCTCCCGGCGAAAGACTCACGTAATGGTGCTACGCTTCGCCTTCCGCCGGAAACCTATTGCACTCACCTCAAGGCCTCTAAAACGATCGGTGCCTGTTTATGTGGGCATGTGGTATGGGCGGACGTAGTTCAATTGGTAGAGCATCAGCCTTCCAAGCTGATAGTTGCGAGTTCGAGTCTCGTCGTCCGCTCCAATTTTTGTGAATATGCGCCCGTAGCTCAGCTGGATAGAGCGGCGGACTTCTAATCCGTAGGTCATAGGTTCGACTCCTATCGGGCGCGCCACTAGTTGTAGAATGCTTCTAGTGCGCCATTTAATGGGAGGTGAGTCTGGCTTTATGAACACCCTTACTGATGCCATTTTGACTTACCTTGAATCGAGAAACATTGCTGCCTTAAATGACTTGGTCGAAGAGGCAGAGGTCCATGAAATACTGGCGGTTTTGGACGAACTCTCTTCCGAGGAACAAGCAATAGTCTATCGTTTACTGTCCAAAGAAAAAGCACTCGATGTTTTCGAGCAGCTGGACACCAGCTCACAGCAAAAGCTGCTGAAATCCTTTACTGATGAAAAAGCCATCGAAATGATGGACGAGCTCCCCCCGGATGACCGGGTGCGCCTGCTGGACGAACTGCCTGCGATGGTGGCAAAGCGTCTGATTGCCTCGCTGTCGCCCGAAGAGCGCGTGGCGACTAATATCATCATGGGTTACGGGCAGGAAACTGCCGGTCGCGAGATGACG
>WREJ01000062.1 GCA_009779395.1 Coriobacteriia bacterium | reverse complement strand
TTGCAGCGCAAAATCCTGCGCAACTTTTTGGGTGAAAGGTCTGCCGACTGGTGCCAGAAAGACCGTATGAGGAGGACGAGCGTCCATTGCCGTGATGGCTTCGATGGCATGGGCAAGCGGCTCGACCTTCATGACCATGCCAGCACCACCGCCATAGGGACTGTCGTCGGTGCTGCGATGAAAGTCGTCTGTCCAGTCACGCAGATCATGTGCGTAAAAGTCGAGTGCGCCCTTGTGCTGGGCAATCTTTAAGATTGATTCGTTGACCACAGCAGCAAGCAGCGCAGGAAAAATACTGAGAACGTCAATGCGTATGCTGCGCGCAGAAGAAGTCTGTTCAGTCACAGACGCCCTCCTCCTCTGTCGCCTGATTAATTGGGTCCTGGTCAATCAAACCCTTCATCACCTGTACGTGAGCGGTTTGCGCGTCGCGGTCAATCGCTAGCACGCAGTCGTCGATGACTGGCAGCAGCACCTGACCGTAGCGGTCACCACGGACCACCCAGACGTCGTTCGCACCCGTCTTTATGACTTCGACCACGCTGCCCAGATGCCCGTACCTGTCGCTGTAAACCGCAAGACCGCAGTCGTCATTTTCTTGCAGCTGCTGTGCTGTCTGCTGCAGGTTCGTAAATTGCTGCCACAGGTCAGCAGGCACATCACAGCGCTCGACCACCAAATCACGCCCCAGCAAATCACGCGCCGCTGCCCGGTGGGTAATGCCCTCAAAACCCAGCAGCAGGCGGTCTGAATCTTTACGCCCACCCCGCTGCGAGCTCAGCTGCACAAAACGCTGCTCTGCAGGTGGCGGCGTCAGCCAAAGGCTGGATTTAGCGTGGCCAAGTACGTCCAGAATTGCAGAAGAGGCTGCTGCTTGCTCGCTGCTTTGCGCGCAAACCCAGACCTCTCCGTCTTTGCCGTGTACCTTTACAATACGGGCAAGTGTGGCAAAACGTGTACTTGTGTGGCTATCCCTCGACATCAATATCAAGGTGCATCGAGGGTGACCCCACTGATGCACGCGCAAGGGTGCGAATTGACTTGATGGTGCGCCCGTTGCGACCGATGATTTTTCCCACGTCGTCGGGATGTGACTGAATGAACAAGCTTAGCAGCTTGTCCTCAAGCGTTGTTTCAACCGATACATCGTCGGGGTTGTCAACCAATCCCTCGACTATGTAGCACACCAGCCCCTTGACGCGTTCTTCAATGCCTAATTCAGCAGCGCTTGACATGGTCTAAGCCTCTTTAGCTTCTTCGACTTCTTCAGCAGCGGCCTCTTCAGCTGGCTCTTCAGCTGGTGCTTCTTCAGCTGGTGCTTCCTCAGCTGGTGCTTCTTCGGCTGCTTCCTCAGCTGGTGCTTCTTCGGCTGCTGCTTCTTCAGCTGGAGCCTCTTCGGCTGGTGCTTCGGCTTCTGCTTTGGCGGCTTCTTTTTCAGCAGCAGCTTTTTCGGCTGCTTCTTTCTTTGCTACCGCTTCTGCCTCTTTCTTTGCCACCGCACGCTTTGACACCTTTGCTTTTTCTGGTGCTTTTTCTTTCTCACCCTTTGCAATGGCAATAATCTTTGCCGCAGCCTCGGTTGGTTGAGCACCCTTTTTAATCCAAGCGTCTACCGCATCGGCATCCAGCTCGATGTCAAGCGGCTTTACCCGCGGATTAAAGCGACCAACAATCTGGATAAAACGCCCATTGCGCGGCATACGCGAATCAGCGACAACAATACGAAAATAGGGAGCCTTTTTTGCTCCGTGGCGTGCCAAACGAATCTTAACTGACAAAAGTTCACCTCCGCGTTAGGTGGTAGCATCGCCCGCCCTTCACTGCGGGACGCAACCACAAAAAACATACAGCTACCTATAATACGACAGAACTAAAGAAGAGCGCAAGAGAGCAGCCTAGGTGGCGGAGTTTGGAGCGTTCCAAACACGTGAGAATACTGTGTTCCCCAGCAACCAGCCACGATTCGTGCAGCGGTAATGGTCGTCCTCCCTCGTCAACAGTTCCTCCTGGCATAGTTCTTTGCAGACGTACTGCAGTCCGGCCTCTGTAACCGCAGACAGTGGCGCGCCCGTTTTGGTTCGCAGGGCTAGCATGACATCTTCGCGGCGTGCTTGGGCGGGCGTGAGTGCTTCTGACTGTGCGGGCGTGGTGGTATCAGGCTGCTGCAGATAGTCCTCACGTGTATTGTGCAGGACAAAGCGGCTGCGGCTGCCGTCTGCGTGATTGAGCATCGATGCAGCACTGACACCAAAGCCCAGATAGTCGCCACGACGGCTGTCGCAAGTCCAGTAACGCAAGTTGTGCTGACACTGCGCGCCAGGATGTGCGTAACTTGAAATCTCGTAGCGGATAAAGCCCTGCTGTGTCAGTAGTTGTTCTACAGCAGCCAGCTGGTCTACCAGTGCCTCTTGGTCGGGTAGCTGGACAATCTGCTCATCAAGCTGCTGATACAAAAGCGTTCCTGCCTCGGCAGTCAGCGGATACACAGAAAGGTGCTCGATTTCAGCTGCAACCGCTTGCAAGTCAGCTGCAAGCTGCCGCGCTGCTGTGTGCGCGTCAGTCGGCACGCTACTGTCAGTGGGCAAGCCGAAAAGAAAGTCCGCCGAGACACGCAGTCCTGCGTTTTTTGCCGCCTGCAGCGCGGCAACTGCACTGTCAGCAGTGTGAATACGCCCCAACAGCTGCAAAGCCTGATTGTCAAGGCTTTGCACGCCCAGCGAAATGCGTGTGACACCCGCTGCTGCCAGTACCGCAGCCAGCTGATCGTCAAAGCTCTCGGGGTTTGCTTCGACCGTGATTTCGCGCAGCTGTTGCAGGTCAAAGCTCTGTCGCAGTGCAGCAAGCAGCACAGGCAGACGTCTGCCCAGCAAACTTGGTGTGCCACCACCAATATAGACCGAGCTTACTGTCGTACCCGCCGGCACCAGATGTCCCCAGGCGGCAATCTGCTGCATCAGGGCAGCACAGTAGGCATCCAAAGCCGCATCACGCGCGTCAGGCGGCACAACAGTTGAACAAAAATCACAGTAGCTGCAGCGCGCCGCGCAAAAGGGTATGTGCATATACAATGCCAGGTCACGGGCAACAAAGTCTGTCGTTTTGACCCTAGCCCTGCTGCTCAAGATAGTCCTCGATTAACTGGTCAAGCTGCTCTAGCGTGCTAATGCTGTGCAAACGCTGGCGAAAAATCGCCGCAGCCGGACGTCGTGCCACATACCAGGCTGCGTGCTTGCGCATACGCGCCAGATGCGGGTCGTCGTACCAATCAACCACCATCTGGGCATGTTCGCGCAGCATCGCAAGTCGCTGCTGCAAACTGGGTTCGGGTGGCAGAGATGGTCCAGACTCCCCCGCTAAAATTGCTGCTGCACGCTGAAAAATCCAGGGATTGCCGTAGGCTCCGCGTGCGACCATGACCGCGTCTGCACCGGTCTGCTGCATAATGCTAAAACAGTCTTCGGCGCTAAAGGCATCGCCCGAAGCAATAACAGGAATCGTCAGAGCAGCTTTGACCGCAGCAATGCTGTCCCGATCAGAGCTGCCACGATAAAACTGGTCAGCCGTGCGCCCGTGAACGGTGATGGCTGCTGCCCCTGCTGCCTGCAAATTCTGGGCAAACTGAACTGCATTAAGGCTTTGCGGCGACCAACCTTTGCGAATCTTTGCCGTCACGACAAGGTCACTGCGACCGCAGACATCAAGAGTTGTGCGCATGGCAGCGACGATTTCTGCAGCCAGATCGGGTGTTTTCATAAGAGCGCTGCCGTCGCCTTTGTTAACAACTTTGGGAACGGGGCAGCCCATGTTGATGTCGATGGCAAGAATTGTATCGCCCATCAGTTCTGCAACTGCTGCTGCTTGGTCTGCCATCAGCTGCGGGTCAGAGCCAAACAGCTGCACAACAGCCGGGATTTCTTCGGGTGCTAAGCGCAGCAAACGATGCGACCTATTACGCCCCTGGTCGTAGTGCAGACCCTTTGCACTAATCATCTCGCTGCAGGTCAGACCCGCACCAAAACGTTTGTTGATGGCACGAAAGGGCGCATCTGCCACCCCCGCCATAGGTGCTAGCAGAATAGGATTAGCTGCAAGCGCATCAAGGTAGCGCATCTATCTGTCCCGCTGCAGGTGCTGGCGGACACGGCTGCGGCGGCACTGGCACATCAGAGGCAGCAGGTGCTTGTTCTGGTGCGGGTGCGGGCGGACGTGGCTGTGGTTGTGGCTGCAGCGGCACCATTACCGGAGCCTGCCCAGCAACGGGAACCTGATAGCCAGCTGGTACCACCTGCCCAGAAACGGGATAGTACAGACCGTGTGTCGGCGGGACAGCATACATGCCTACAGCAGCAGCGGGATAGGGTGCTGGTACGGGCTCCTCCGCTGTATCTTTACCCCGAATCAGCCTCACTGCGCGCAGAACACCGTCAGGCAGTAGCTGCAGCGATTCTGCGGCAGCGACCAACAGCAGCAACACAGTGAGGGCAAGCACCAGGTACAAACCCACCGCAGGTCCTGCGTTCATGGGGGGACCTCCGCCCATGCCGGCACGGTCAAACATGTGCGCAAATGCCGAGAAAATCACCATCCATTGAGCGTAAGCCGCTGCAGAAAATGCCGTCACCACCAGACTGAGCATCAGTTCAAGCTTGCTGCGCGGCACCACAAGCGAAACAAAGAGCAAAAATGCCGTACCGACAAAAGCAATGACCAGCAAGGCGTTGACCCCAGCAAGCAGGTTCAGTGCTGCCAGCTGACCGGCACCCATGCCCATGCCCACTCCCATGTTGCCCGCAGACATCTCGGCGGCTTCGTCCTCAAAGGCACCGGTCGCCAACTGATACCCCGAGACACTAAAAACCGTCTCGCCCGCACACGACACCGTCGCAAAGGGTAAAAAACCCGCAAGTAATATCAGTACACAGGCAACTTTTACGATAGTCGAAAAGGTTAGCGACTGAGTTTTTTCCTTCATGCTAATCATCTACTTTCAGTATCGCCATAAAAGCCTCTTGCGGAACCTCGACCGACCCGATGCTCTTCATGCGTTTTTTACCCTTTTTCTGCTGTTCAAGCAGCTTCTTTTTGCGCGTGACGTCGCCGCCATAGCAGCGCGCCAAAACGTCTTTGCGAATCGCCTTGACATTAGTACGCGACAGCACACGACTACCAACAGCCGCCTGAATGGGCACCTCAAACATCTGCCGCGGAATGATGTCCTTTAGCTTGCGCGTCAGTTCCAGACCACGCTGATAGGACTTGTCTTTGTGCACAATAAAAGAGAGAGCGTCCACTACTTTACCCGCCAGCAAAATGTCCAGTTTCAGCAGCTCGCTGGTTTTATAGCCGCTGAACTCGTAGTCAAGCGATGCGTAGCCCTTGGTGCGCGACTTTAGTTGATCAAAAAAGTCAAGGATCAACTCTGCCAAGGGTATTTCGTAGTGCATTTCGACCGTATTTGGTCCCAGGTACTGCATGTCAATAAAGTGTGCGCGCCTGCCCTGGGCTAGCTCCATCACCGCACCCACATAATCAGGGGGCACCAGGACCGTTGCCCGCAAATAGGGCTCTTCGATATGGTCAATCTCGTTTTGTACGGGCATGTCCTGCGGCGAGTGAATCGCACGCATCGTGCCGTCCGTCAAATGCACGTGATAGGACACACTCGGAGCCGTCGCAAGCAGCGCGATGTCAAATTCGCGCTCGAGTCGTTCCTGGATGACCTCCATGTGAAGAAGCCCCAGAAATCCTACACGAAAGCCAAAGCCCAGTGCATGACTGGTTTCTGGTAGATACTCTAAAGCAGGGTCGTTTAGCTTTAGCTTGTCGAGGGCTTCGCGCAGTTCAGTAAACTGGTCGCCGTCAATAGGGTACAGCCCTGCATACACCATGGGCTTGATTTCGCGATACCCCGGCAGGGCTTCGCGCGCGGGGTTATTAGTAGTCGTCACCGTGTCGCCCACCGTCACCAGTGCGGGGTCTTTTAGCCCCGTGACCAAATAGCCAACCTCGCCGGCAGATAAAGCCGGCAGGACAATATTTTCAGGACTGCGCACGCCTACTTCTTCGGCATCGGTAGTCGCGCCATTTGCCATCAGCAAAATGTTTGCACCGCTTGGCAGAGTACCATCCATGACCCGCACCAGGGCAACAACACCACGATATTCGTCAAACCACGAGTCAAAAATCAGCGCACGCAAAGGAACAGCAGAACTGGGATCGCCTGTTGGTGCCGGTATGCGCTGGACTACCGCTTCAAGCAAGTCAGTAATACCCTCCCCCGTTTTTGCGCTGGTCAACACAGCATCGTCAGCGGGGATAGCAAGCGTTTCTTCGATTTCGCCCCGTACCCGCGCAGGGTCAGCGGCGGGCAGGTCAATCTTGTTGATGACGGGAATGATTTCAAGGTTGGCATTCATGGCAAGCATGGCATTTGCCACTGTTTGCGCCTCGACCCCCTGCGAGGCATCGACGACTAAAATTACACCCTCACAGGCCGCCAAGGCGCGCGAAACCTCATAGGTAAAGTCAACATGCCCAGGGGTATCGATCAAGTTCAGCCGATACGACGCACCGTCAGCTGCCGTATACAGCACCCGTACCGCCTGCGCCTTGATAGTAATACCACGCTCGCGCTCGATATCCATGCTGTCAAGCAACTGGTCTTGCATGTCACGCTGTGCTACCGCATCAGTCGCCTCTAAAATACGGTCAGCCAGTGTCGACTTTCCGTGGTCAATATGGGCAATAATGGAAAAATTGCGTATATGCTTAAGCTCGCTACTCATGGCAGCAATTTTAACAGAAGCAAACGGAATGGCTGGGGTACTAGGATTCGAACCTAGACAACTGGCACCAAAAACCAGCGTCCTGCCATTA
>WREJ01000061.1 GCA_009779395.1 Coriobacteriia bacterium | reverse complement strand
AATTCTGGCGGTCATGAGTATCCTCACTTCATCTTAAGTAGCAAATATCATCTGTCTGTAACAGTTATTTCACGCATAAAAGCACCATCGCTGGTGTAGGTGAAAAATTGTAGCAGCTAGGGACGTACTTCCTCAGAATGCTCATGATTGGGTGAAAATGGGGCTGTTCAGCACAATTTGCAGATAAAAAAGTACGGAAGCTCTGGAGGTAGGCACATACTTTTTATCAGAATTTTAGTGCGGAGATCGCGTGCCTGGTGTGCTCTGAGCGATTATCTCGGCTGAAATCATGCCTAATATCAACAAAGCTGCGCCAAAAAACTCGCGGGGTGGAACAGCTCCTGCTGCTGACCAGCCAAATATGCCGCCAAAAACAGGCTCGAGTACTAAAATCAGTGCAACCCGTGCTGGGGGCAAAATACGCTGCGCCCAGGTTTGCACAACAAAAGCAAGCGAGGACCCTAAAATACTGGTCACGGCAATCGCCAGCCAGACCGTTTGTCCCTGTGGCAGACCTGCTGCCTCGCCCGTCAGTAGCGAACCAGCAGCTGATACCACAGCAACAACCGCCAGCTGAATAACAGCAAGAGTGGTGGTCGAATGCTCCTCTTTAGTAAAGCTGAGTAGTATCATGTGCGCCGTGTACGAAAAAGATGCCAACAGTACCAGCGTGTCGCCCAACACCCAGTCAGCCAGACCACCGGTGCTTAGGTTCAGACCCGACAGTGCCCAAAGGCCAGCAATCGCAAAGACCACACCAATGCGCACCCCCCAGTCAGGCAGCTTTTTGCGCAGAGCCGACTGTGCAATGGGCACCAAAATGACATAGACTCCCGTCAGAAAAGCAGAGCGCGCCGGTGTTGTACCACCTTGGTCGGCAGGCAGCAGACTTGCCGTCTGCAAAATATAGCCCAGCGCCAAAAACACGCTTGCCATCAGACCCAGCTTAAGGTTTGCTGGCGTCAGTTTGCGAAAGACCTCGGGGCGCAGCAATGCAAGGACGACAGCTGCAATACCAAAACGAATAGCAAGAAAGGCATACATAGGGTAGAGTGCAATGGCATCAGCCATCAAGACAAAGGTAGAGCCCCAGACCAGTGCAATAAACAGCAGTGCCAGTGCCGGTGCCAGCGAACTAAACAGGGGGTGTTTTTTGGTTTTGTGCGCCACATAGCGGGCGTGACGTGCACGGACCTGCAGTATATGCCGCGACATGGGTGCTTACGAGCCCTGATTGCCACAAGCAAGGTCTGCCTGCGCTGTCTGGTCTGCAGCATTTGCGCGCAGCTTCTTTGCCTGCGACCACAGGTCCTCTAGACGGTATTCGTTGCGAAAATCAGGCTGGAATATATGAATGACAATGTCAGTGTAGTCAAGCAGAATCCACTTGGCCTGCTGGACGCCCTCACGATGACTTGGCTTTACCTTGCACTGCTGTAGCAGCTGGTCCTCGACTTCGTCAGCAATCGCACGTACCTGCCGGTCGGTGTTTCCCGTCGCTAGCACAAAATAGTCAGTCACAAGCAACAGCTCTGCCATGTCAAGTGCCATGATGTCGCTTGCTTTTTTCTCAAGAGCAGCCTCGAATGCCACCTTAACCAAATCAGTGCTGCTAAAAGCGTCGTTTTTACTCACTGTGTTCCCTTCATAATCAGAGCATTCCACACCTGCGTGGTGTGAAAGTGCATGACTTTTTTATTGCGAATCAGGCTGAGTACCGTTGCTTGGTAGGCCTGCAGGAAGAGTCTGTCCAAATCTGTCACAGCCACCAGCGCACGTAACTCTGCTGCTGGCTGGCTGCTGCGACTGGGTTCAATCATGTCAGCAATGTAGACTATTTTGTCCAAATCGCTCATGTGATAGGCACCAACGGTGTGGTGTCTAATTGCCGTAATCACGCTTTCTGGCAACTGGGGAAATAGCTCACGAATGGCAGCAGCACCGGTATGGGCATGCAGTATTTGGGGTGCTGCACGAACCTCGTCAGTGACTTCGATGCCAATGTCTGCCGCACGGCTTAGTAGGTCATCTGCTGCTTGTCCGCGATCCCAGTCATGCAGCAAGGCTGCGGTGTAGGCAAGCTGAGGGTCACTGCCATAGCACTCTGCAAGACTGCGAGCGGTTTCTGCAGTTTTGCAGCTATGGAGAAAACCGTAGTCATCCAGACGCTGCTGCAGCAGAGGCAGCGCATGCTGGCAGACTTCGTCTGTCAGCTGAACGATATCAACAGTAGAGTTCGCGCTCTCTGACATAGTGCTCCACCTCCTCGGGCAGCAGGTAGCGAATCGACTGACCGTCAGCTACGCGCCTGCGAATATCACGCGAGGACAAGTCAATTGCCGGCAATTCAACAACATCGTAGTGAAAGTCGGGTAAACGACCTGCAAGCAATTCGCGCGCAGCACTCAGGTCAGTACCTGGCCTGGTGGCAACTACAAAATGGGCGTACTGTCCCACCTGATAAGCATCCTTCCAGTCAGGCACATCACGCAGGGCATCTGCTCCCATAATAAAGAAGAGTTCGTCCTCTGGGTCAAGCTGTGTCTGCAATTCACGCAGAGTGTCGATGGTGTAGGTCGTGCCAATGCGCTCGAGTTCAAGCCGCGAGACCTCGAAGGTAGGATTGTCTGCCGTTGCCAGACAACACATCCAGTAGCGATCCTCGGCGTCACTAAGGCTGGTCGTGTCTTTCAGCGCAGGTTTGCCACAGACCATAAACAACAGGCGGTCCAGATCGTAGTTCCAGGCGACCTCTTGCGCACAGACCAGATGCCCCACATGAATGGGGTCAAAGGTGCCACCAAATATGCCGATTCTCTGTGCTGCCACATTTCCTTCCTTCTTGCTAGTCCTTTTGATGAGTGCCTAGGCGTCGTTTTGGAATGCGAAGCGTAGAACGCTACGTGAGTATTTTAAAACGACGGCTAGGTGCCATCAAAATGGCTAGCGAACCTGGCCAGTACCCTCGAGGATGAACTTCGTTGAAGTCAGTGCCGTCAGACCCATAGGACCGCGCGCGTGCAGCTTTTGGGTACTGATACCGATTTCTGCACCCAGCCCAAAAACACCACCATCAGTAAAGCGCGTCGAAGCATTCACGTACACAGCAGCCGCGTCCACGCCACCGGTAAAGGTCTGTGCTGTGGTAAAATCGCTGGTCACAATGGCCTCGGAGTGCAGGCTACCATAGGTATTAATGTGTTCAATCGCCTGCTGCACACCATCAAGAATCTTGATACTGATAAGCATGTCCAGATATTCAGTGCCCCAGTCTTCTTCGGTCGCAGCGCGCAGGTACTCGTCTGCTACACCTGCCGCTTGCGCAATAGCAAGTGCTTCTGGGTCACACACTAGTGTGACGCCAGCAGCAGCAAGGTCGCTGGCAATTTGTGGCAACAACTGCTGTGCTACACTGCGATCAAGCAGCAGCGATTCAGCTGCATTGCAGACACTGGGACGCTGCAGTTTTGCGTTCATGACAATGCTGTGTGCCATAGCAGGGTCAGCAGATTCGTGCAGGTAAACGTGACAGTTGCCCGTACCGGTCTCGATGACGGGCACCTTTGAGTTCTCGACAACCGTCTGGATAAGACCTGCTCCGCCGCGCGGAATCAGTACATCTACCAGACCATGCATCTGCATCAATGCCGTGCCTGACTCGCGACTGGTCGCATCAAGGTTTTGTATTGCGTCAAGCGGTAAATCTACCGCTGCAAGTGCTGCCACCAGTGCCTTTGTCAGAGCATCGTTGCTGCGCTGCGCAATCTTGCCGCCACGCAGCAAAATGGCGTTGCCCGTCTTGATGGCAATGCTTGCCGCATCAATGGTCACGTTGGGACGTGCCTCGTAAATCATGCCCACCACACCCAGGGGCACGCGTACTTCTTTCATGTGAATGCCTGCGGTAATAACCCGTCCGCAGACGACTTCTCCTAATACATCAGGGGCAGCAACCAGCTCTGCTAGTGCCTGCTTGCAGCCAGCCAAGCGCTCGGGGTTAAGCATCAGGCGGTCGATGAGACCCTCGCCAATGCCCTCTGCGCGCGCCGCTTCGATATCGGCAGCATTAGCCGCAAGAATAGCATCCTCGTGGGTGCTTAACTCGACTGCCATTGCCTGCAAGGCGCCGTTGCGCTGCTCAAGACTTGCTGTTGCAAGCAGCGTTGCAGCAGCTTTTGCCGCCTGTGCCTGACGCTTGGTTTGTTCTTGTACGTTCATGGACGCTCTCCTCCGCTTGTTCTTGCGCTTGTACCTCTGCTTGTATCTTTGCTTAATTCGTTTCGTTTTTGCGTGCTTCGTACTGCTGCTTCTGTTCTGGCGTGCAAATGATGGTGCCGTGGGGATTTCCCGTCACGGCATCAACAACAACATTCGCCTCGCGCCCCCCCGAGAGCACCGTCACAATGCCCGCCGCAAGCAGTTTCTGTGCCGCCTGCAATTTGCTGCGCATACCACCGCTGCCCAGACTGGTCGCGTCTCCTCCGGCAGAGGTCGCCTGCAGCAAACTGTCATCGATTTCTGTCAGGTAGGATACCACGCGCGCGTCAGGATTTTTGTGTGGATCGCAGTCGTACAGCCCACAGACGTCGGTCAAAATAACCACCATGTCTGCCTGAATCATCAGCGCAACCAGTGACGCCAGTGTGTCGTTGTCGCCAAAGCAAATCTCGTCAATAGCAACCGTGTCGTTCTCGTTCACAATAGGAATCGCGCCCAGTTCTAGCAGACGCTCGAAAGTATTACAGGCATGACCGTAACTGATGGGATTTTCTGTGTCAGCGCGGGTGAGCAAGACCTGTCCAATACTGGCACGACATCTGCCAAATTCGCTCGAATAGGTTTCAATCAGACCCACCTGACCTATGCTTGCTGCAGCCTGCAGGGTTGCCATGTCATCGGGACGACAACTCAAACCCAGTACTTCGCGTCCAGCAGCAATGGCCCCCGAAGACACCAGCACCACCTGATGACCCTCGCGGGTGAGCTCTGACAGCTGGTCAGCAAGACTTGCAATGTAGCGACGGTCGATGGCACCTGCAGCGTTGGTCAAGGTGTTCGAACCAACTTTGACGACAACACGCTTGCCGCTGCGTGCTGCCGTGCTGTCAGTAGTGGTCGCTGGGGGTCTCTTAGCGTTCATCAGCTGATACTCCTGTTTCAAATTCAAATTCGCGGTCCAGTATCCTAATTGTATCGCCATCTGCAGCACCTGCGGCACTGAGTGCTTTTTCTAGTCCCAATTTCGCCAATCGCCGCTGCAGATACAGCAGTGCTTCTTCATTTTCCCATTCTGTCTGTATTACCAGCCGCTCGACGCTATCTCCGCTTACCTGAAAGGTGCCACCGCCCAAATTGCGCAGGGTGAATGGTTCGGCACTGCGCGCTGCTGCCAGTTTCTCGCGGTGAACGTAGCGTGCCTCGAACTCTTGCTGTTGCTGTGTGGCAGCCGCCTCGGCTGCTGCTTCAAGGCGCAGTTTATGGACAGACTCCGCCGTATAACGCAACAAAGTATCGATGCCCTCGCCCGTCAGTGCCGAAATCGCAAAGTAAGGCAGATCGAGTGCCTGGACGTGCTCGCGAATAAGCGTGCTGCGCTCATCTGCGCCGGGTGCGTCTAGCTTGTTGCCCACGATGATGCGCGGGCGTGTGTGCAGCTCAGCTGCGTGCTGGGTCAGTTCGTGTTCGATAATAGTGTAGTCGCTTATGACATCGCGGTCTTCAAAGCCCCCCGAGAGGTCAACAATGTGCATGATAAGCGCGCTGCGCTCGATGTGGCGCAAAAAGGCGTGACCCAGCCCCTTGCCCTGGTGCGCACCTTCGATAAGACCGGGCACGTCAGCACAGACAAAAGAACGCTCGCCCACCTTGACGACACCCAGATTGGGAATAAGCGTCGTAAAAGGATAGTCGGCGATTTTGGGACGCGCGGCGCTGATGCGCGCAATGAGGGAGGACTTACCAACACTGGGCATGCCAACCAGCGCGACGTCAGCCAGCAGCTTGAGTTCCAACCGCAGTGAACGTTCTTTGCCGGGCTCTCCTAGTTCTGCAAAAGCAGGTGCGCGCCTGACACTGGTCGTAAAGTGAGGATTGCCGCGTCCCCCGTGACCACCCTCGACGACCAGTAGCTCTTGCCCGTCATGCACCAGGTCACCCAGCACCTCGTCACTTGTTAGGTCATGAACAAGGGTACCGACAGGAACCGGCAAGCGCAGATCCTCGCCGCGCGCACCGTCACGGTTTGAGCCCTTGCCGTGGGTGCCGCGTTGCGCCTTGAAGTGGTGCTTAAAACGATAGTCAACCAGCGAAGAAAGACCGGCGTCAGCCACCAAGTACACACTGCCACCGTCACCACCGTCACCACCGTCAGGGCCACCTTTGGGGACGTGTTTTTCACGGCGAAAAGACTTGCAGCCAGCACCGCCGTCACCACTCTTTAGGTAGAGTGATACCTGGTCTAAAAACACTCCCTGTCCCTTTCATCTGCACGCTTATGGTCAATCTCTTCCTCCGCCGGCTCCTTGTGTAAAAACACCCAAACAAAGGGCGGAGTATATACAAAAGCCCTTTACGATACGCAAAGGGCTTCCTTAGTTCACGCTTGTGGCTGCGTATCGCCCGTGTTTATACTGCGAGCTCTTCGACCGGTCGAATGTGTACGCGGCGTTTTGTTCCGTGGCTGAACTCGACAATGCCGTCACTTTTTGCAAAAAGTGTGTCGTCATTGCCGCGTCCTACCAAATCACCGGGATGAAAGCGTGTTCCACGCTGACGCACCAGGATTTCGCCGCAGTTAACGTACTGTCCAGCAAAACGCTTGACGCCCAAACGCTTTGATCGTGAGTCACGACCATTACGTGTCGAGCCTAATCCTTTTTT
>WREJ01000060.1 GCA_009779395.1 Coriobacteriia bacterium | reverse complement strand
TGCCGATTGCGCCCCTCATAAATACGCAGGGTCAAAATACCGTCTGCATAGGCAGCCTCTGCCAAAGCCGTCATGCCATCTTCTAGTTCAATTCCTTGGCGGAGTGCGTCCAAAGCGTCCTCGCTCACATCACCCTCAACACGCGCCTGATAGGTCTTGTACAGCTGAAATTTGGGATGCATTAGCTGATAAGCAAGGTCTCCGTCAGTGGTAAACAGCAGCAGACCGCTAGTATCACGGTCAAGCCTACCTACCGGAAAGAGTGCTGGACGTGCTGCCTCTGCAACAAGTTCTGCCACCGTAGCACGCCCCTGCGGGTCATCCATGGTAGTCAGCACGCCAGTCGGCTTGTTCAGCATCAGATAGCAGGGTTTGTCATCAAGGCTGACAACGCTGCCGTCCACAGCAACGATGTCAGTAGTAGGGTCAACTTTCGAGCCTAGTTCGCGCACGACCACAGCATTGACAGTCACACGTCCCGCTGTCATCAGGTCTTCGCTGCCCCGCCGCGAGGCAACACCAGCACGCGCCAGAAACTTTTGCAGGCGCAGCGGATAGTGCTGCGTGCTGCCGTCAGTCAACAAGGCTGAGTCCGTCTTCAGGGTCATCACTAAACTCAGTGTCCAAGGTGGTGCTACCTTCTAGGTCGTCATCGACACCCAGGCGACGACGAATGCTCGCTTGGGTCTGCTCATCAGGAGCAAAATCAGCCAGCGGTGGTAGATCCTCGATTGAGCGCAGCCCAAACTTCTCTAAAAAAGTATTAGTCGTACCATATAAAATGGCATTACCCGCAGCAGCGTCACGTCCCAGTTCGCGCACCAGACCCTTTTCGATGAGTGAAGAGATAACGGATTCCGAGTTCACGCCCCGCACGGCATTTACCCCAATACGGGTGACAGGCTGCTTGTAAGCAATGACCGACAAAGTCTCGAGTGCTGCCTGTGACAGCTTGCGCGTATCCCAGGACAACACGTAGGCTTCGATAACTGCAGCATGTGCCGGATGAGTGTACAGCCGCCAGCCACCGGCGACCTCACGTAGTTGGAAGCCACGATTGTCTTCCTCGTAGCTGCTTGCTAACTGACGCAGTGCTTCATCAACGGCAATCAAATCATACTCGAGGATTTTTGCCAACTGCGAAGAACTGACGGGCTCGTCACTCACAAAAAGCAGTGCCTCGAGCGCGCCACGCACAGTATCATCTGTCTGCTGTACTGCTTGCTGTGCGTCCTGTTTAGTTGTAGTCATCAAAGTCCTCTATTCCGTCAGGGTCAACGCCGCGCTTTTGTGCTTCGCGCCGGCTGAGGCGGCGAATGGTCAGGCTGCTGCAACTGTCGTCTTGCGCCAGATCAATAGCCCCATGTTTGTACAGCTCGAGCACTGCCAAAAAGGTCACCACAACAACCTCGGGGTCGGCGTTTGTCGGCAACAGTTGTTCAAAGTTAAGCCGCTTGTTTTTTGCAAGCATGGTCCGTACTCCCTCGGCGTATTCTGCCAGTGAAATGGGTACGCTTGCGATATGCTCTGCCTCGAGCAAAAAGGTCTCTTTGCGAAACTCTAGCTCGGCACACATCAATGCCAGGGTGTGCAGGGTCACACCCTCAAGGTAATCAGGCAAAGGACGCAGAAATTCCGGCTCGAGACCAGCTTGCCGCGGATGCATGTGCCCCTCTGCCTGGGCGCGTGTCTCGAGGACAGTCGCGATATTTTTGTACTGTTTGTAGGCAATCAGGCGCGCAATCAATACGTCACGCATCTCATCAGGAGTAAGGTCGTCCAGGTCATCGCCACTATAGTGTTCATCGCGCGGCAACAGTGCCAGTGCTTTGATGTCAAGCAGCGTTGCCGCCAGCAGCAAGAACTCGCTGGCGACTTCCAGGTCAAGTTCTTTCATCTGTTCAATATGAGTCAGGTACTGATCAGCGATTTCACTGACCGAGATAACACCGACGTCCAGTTTTTGGCGCGACACCAAATGCAGCAACAGGTCAAAGGGACCCTGAAAGTAATCGGTCTGTATCTGGGGTTTTGTGCTCATTGCTGCAACGGTCGCTTACAGACCAACCAAGTCGCGGCAGCGTTTAATGGTCGCCTCTGCGATAGGTCGTGCCTTTTCAGCGCCTGCCTGCAGTACCTCACGTGCAAAGCCAGGGAGTGCGTCCAGTTCTGCACGCCGTGCCTGAAAGTCTGCCAAATAGGCAACCAGATCCTCTGCAAAGTCTTGTTTATGCGGCACACAACCACAGCTAGCAGCACGACAGCAGGTCTCCCAGTCGGCGATTTTTTTCTCGTCAGCAATCAGTTTATGCACCTGATGCAGCGGACAGACTTCGGGATCCCCCGGGTCAGTCAGCTGTTTGCGTGCAGGGTCGGTCATAAAACCCATCGCCTTTTTGCGAATCTCGTCAGCTGTGTCACTGATAAAGATAGCGTTACCATAACTTTTCGACATTTTGCGTCCGTCGGTGCCAGGAACACGCGCCCCGGCAGCGTCTTTCGCCTGACCAAGAGAGCTTGCTAGTAAGGCCTTTGGTTCGACCAGGCCAGACTCCCCCGCCTGATAAGTCGCATTAAAGCGGCGTACGATTTCGCGTCCCAGTTCCAAATGCGGCAGCTGGTCTTCGCCAACAGGAACGCGCGCGGCGTCCATAATCACAATGTCTGCGGTCTGCAACGCCGGGTACAGGAAGAACCCCAAATTGCTGAGGTCTTTGTCGCTCATCTGCTGTTGCTGTTCTTTGTACGAAGGCGTGCGCTCGAGCCACGACACGGGAGTCACCATCGACAGATACAGCAGCAGTTCTGACACCTGAACAATGTCGCTTTGGCGGTAGATGACACACTTGTCGGGGTCAAGCCCTGCAGCCACCCAGTCAAGCACCATTTCTTCGGTGTAGCGCGCGATGTCAGAGGGATTTTGCCACTCGCTGGTCAGGGCATGCCAGTCAGCCACAAAGTAGAATGCCTGATACTGGTCCTGCAAAGCCAGCATGTTCTGCAAGTTGCCAAACCAATGCCCCAAATGCAACTTGCCCGTTGGACGATACCCCGTCAACACCCGTTCTTTCATGTCAGCTATGCCTTTCTGTTGGTCACAATGTACAGGGCTCAATTCTAGCAGAGCAGGTCCAGACTAACGCCAGTGTTCTTACCTGATAAAGGGCGTAAACAGTCGCTCTTCTACTGCAGGTGCCGGCATAGTAAGTCCTGTTGCCTTGCCTGCTTCGATGTGCTTGAGTAGCTGTGCCATATTACGCCCCAGTACACGCATGGTCTGCATACCCTCAAGGTCTTGTTTTGCTTGTTCGGCGTTGATGCCATGGACCATGTTCCAGTACTGACTGCTGACAATGGGCATCTGGGCAAAAGTGAAGTACTTGTTCAGGCGGTCAAAGGTCGCACTTGCTCCTCCGCGCCGACATACTGTAATACCTGCCCCTGGCTTGCCGACAAAGTGCGCAAAGCTCGAGTAAAAGGCACGATCTAACACAGCACAGAGGGCACCGTTGGCACCAGCAAAATAGACCGGCGAGCCAAAGATAAAGCCGTCAGATTCTTGTGCTGCAGCGACCAAGTCATTGCAGACGTCGTCAGCGTAGCGACAGACGGTGCTGTTTGTGCGACAGTGCAGACAGGCAGCACAGCCGTATACTGCAGCAGTTCCTAGCTGCAGCGTCTGCGTTTCGATACCCGCAGCCTTGATTTCAGCAGCAACTTCTGCAAGAGCACGCGCTGTGGTTCCCTTTTTTTTGGGACTTCCGTTAAAGAGTAGTACTTTCATTACTGTTTCCCTTCCAGTTCTGGACAAGCTCTCCCACCTGAACAAACTCTTCTGCTAGAAGGCTGCACTTAAAGGTATCCCCGTCAGTAGCGTAAATACCAGCTGTGCGGTAAAGCGAAAATAGATGCCGATGAGGCTGAATCCGAATAGCATGGGAGGAATGGCGATGATGCCTAGCACTATCCACATGCCGTACTGCTCTAGCTGGGCGTAGTAGTGGCGCGCATTACCCTTGAGGAACTTTTGCACAACACGTGAGCCATCAAAGGGTGGGATGGGTAGTAGGTTAAAAAAGCAGAGCACCAGATTGATGTAGGCAAAACGTGCCAGCAAAATACCAAGGGGCGCTAACTGAACAATCATGCCGCTGTCTGCGCGCTGCAGCACCGTTATCGCTGGTAGCAGCCACACCGCAAGCAGCAGCAGAAAGGTTGTTCCCAGTGCCAAGATGACGTTCATCGCAGGTCCCGCAATGCCAATCAGTGCCGTTCCCTTTCGCTGGTCTTTTAGATAGCGCGGGTTAAAAGGTACGGGCTTTGCGTAACCAAAGGTAAAGGCTCCGCCGCTAAAGATGAGCAGACCAATGGGTAGTAGCACCGTTCCAATCGGGTCAATGTGGCGCAGTGGATTGATGCTGAGGCGTCCCATCATGCGCGGCGTGGGGTCACCCAGACGATTTGCCATCCACGCATGCGACCACTCGTGCAGGGTCAAAGCGGGAATAATCAGCAGGAAACTGAAGAGAAAAAAGATCCCGCTGGACAAGAAATTTCTTATGAACGATTCGACATACTCCAAGAGAACCCCTCCATCCGTTGCGTGCAACACCTAGCGCTGTCCACCCGTCAGTCACCCCTCAAATGCGCTTCAATTATTGTAGCAACTTTAGCCACGTTGTGAGTACTTTCCTTGGCAGCTTTTTCAGAGGGAGTCTGTCCAGCAAAAATCACAGCTCAAGGCCCTCTTCTGCAGCGATTTCTGCGAGCCTTTCTGATGCGTCCAACCACAGAGCTTCCTGCTGCTGCAGATGCTGCTTCAATTCAGCGTATTCGCTTACTGCTTTTTGAAACTGATCGTTTTGGAGGTAAAACTCCTCATCCGACAGCAAGCCACTCAGTTCTGCAAGACGCTGACTAGCAGTCTCGGTGGCTGCTTCAGCACTGTCTAGCTGCTGTTTAAGGTCTTTTGTCTTGCGGTAAAAAGCATTACGTGCCTGTGCCTCGAGACGCTTTTGTTCCTTGGTTTTTGCTGCAGATGTGCGCGGAGCTGTCCTGTCCTCTGACTGCGCAGGCGAATCTGAATCGCTGTGCTGCTGGGAGCTTTTCCACAAATAGTAGTCGTAGTCGCCCTCAAAGATGGTCACCCGACCCTGGTCGACTTCTATAATTTTATGTGCAACCGCACGAATCAGGTGCCGGTCGTGGGTAATCAGCGCGATGGTGCCTTCAAAACGCTGCAGAGCCTGCTCTAGCACGTCAGTACTGGTGATATCCAGATGGTTTGTGGGTTCGTCCAGACACAAAAGCGGTGTTGGTTCGACCAGCATTTTTGCCAGTGCCAGTCGCCCGCGCTCGCCGCCAGACAACACGGCGACTTTTTTGTTGACATCGTCACCTGCAAAGAGAAATGCTCCCAAAAGGCCGCGCACCTCGCCCTGTGTCCAGCCCGGCGCAACATCATCGATTTCTTGAAAGACCGTCTTTTTCACATCGAGTTTATCCAATTGATGCTGCGCAAAATAGCTCGAGCTAACCTGTACGCCTAGTGTGCGCGTACCGCGCTCTGGTGTCAGCACGCCGGCAAGCAGCTTGAGCAGTGTTGACTTTCCTGCACCGTTAGGACCGACTAACGCGACCTTTTCACCGCGATAGAGCGACAGATTTAAGTCCTTGTAGACGGGCAAATCACCGTAGGATTTCGCAAGATCACTTAGTTCAACAACCAGATCTCCTGTGCGCGGCGGCTGCCTGAAATTAAAGCGCAGTTTGGGTGCTTCACAGGGCAGCTGGACAAGCTCCTTCTTAATTTTTTCGATACGCGCAATGCGATCCTGTGCAGCAACTGCCTTGGTGTTTTTGTAGCGAAAGCGGTCGACAAATGCCTGCATATGGGCGATTTCCTTGTCCTGAGCAGCGCGTTTTGTCCGCATTTGCTCGATCCGCAGCGTGCGTTCCTTTAGATAGGCATCGTAGTTGCCCACGTAGTGCTGCAAGCTGCCGTCAAAAATCTCTTCCACGCGACCGACAATGCCATTCATAAAGGCACGGTCGTGACTGACCATCAGCAAGGCACCACTGTAGGTGCGCAGAAAGCCTTCCAGCCAGGTCACGCTGGCAAGGTCAAGGTGATTAGTTGGCTCGTCCAGTAGCAGCAGGTCAGGCTGGCGCAGGAGCAGTTTCGCCAAAGCAATACGCATCTGCCACCCCCCTGAAAAGCTGCCAACATCACGCTGCACTTCTGTTGCAGCAAAACCCAAGCCGCCCAGCAGGGCGCGCGCCTGATGTTCGCTGTCCCAGCCACCCTGCAACTCGAATCGTTCGGTCGCGTGCGCGTACTGCGCCAGTAGTTCTTTTTGTTCTGGTCCTGACTCCCCCGCCACAGCAAGACCTTCTTCTAAGGTCTTAATACGCGCCTCGAGGTCTTGCAGGTTGGCGGCAGCACTCATGACTTCTGCCAGGGCAGATCGTCCCGGCACCAGAGTGGCCTCTTGCTGCAGGTAACCCAGGCGTACTGACTTGCCCAGCGTAATCTGCCCCGTGTCAGCATCAGCAGCACCGGCGATGATTTCAAGGAGCGTCGTTTTGCCACTGCCATTAGGACCAATCAGCGCAATGCGGTCTTTCGCACGCACACGCAGATTGACATCACGAAAGAGGGTTCGCTGCCCAAAGCTTTTGCTGATATTGCTTAGTGAGAGAATCAAGGCATGGTCATTTTCTCTGCGTGTTCGCTACTCAGACGATGAGGAGTTCTTTGGGAGAAGCCGAGAGGTTGCGGTGCCCATCATTTTCTACCACAACAAGGTCTTCGATGCGTACTCCTAGCTCGCCGGGTAGGTAAATACCGGGCTCGCAGGTGATGACCGCATGCAGTGGCAGTAGCGCTTTGCTGTGCAGCGAGGCACCAGGAAGTTCGTG
>WREJ01000059.1 GCA_009779395.1 Coriobacteriia bacterium | reverse complement strand
GTCCGAGCGCAGCGAGGTCACCGTGGTTTTGCGGAGCAAATACACGAGAGTCCCTCCTGGCCTGCCAGTTTTTAGAACGGTAGTATGACAGGTATTGAGGTGGTTTGAGTTGGCAGAGTTTGGACTCGAACCCGCGAGGGGTAAATGCGACCTTAGGAGCATTTACGTCCGAGCGCAGCGAGGTCACCGTGGTTTTGCGGAGCAAATACACGAGAGTCCCTCCTGGCCTGCCAACCTTTTAAGGAAACGATAATGGCAAAAGACAAGAAAAAGAACGACGCTGCAAAAGACGAGCAGCCAAAAAAGGCGCAAAAGCCCAAGGCTACAAAGTCAGCACCCAAGAAAAACAAGGGTGGCGGCGGCAAGTCTGCGGACAACAAGCGTAATATTTTTGGCAAGCTCTTCGACTATCTGGTCGGCGTGCGGGCAGAGCTCAAGCGCGTAGTCTGGCCGACTCGGCAAAAGGTTGTCTATCTGGTTGGCGTTGTTGTCGTGACACTGATATTTTTTGCGACATTTACCGCGCTGATTGACTGGGGATCAAGCGAAGCCATTGTTGGTCTGGACTCTCTTGCTCCAGGTTCATCCATTGAAAATGCGATTCCCGGTGACGGAGATATGGGCGGACAGCCAATCCAGGTCGAGATAGGCGAATAATCCATGTCAAAAAAATGGTATGTTGTTCATAGCTATTCAGGTCACGAGAGCAAGGTCAAGTCTGCGATAGAGCATCGTGTCGCAACGATGGGTCTCGAGGACCAGATTTTTGCGGTAGAAATCCCGACCGAGACGGTCATTAACCGCGAAAGTGGCAAGGAAGAAGAGAAAAAACTCTATCCTGGCTATTTGCTGGTGCGCATGATTTTAAATGACGAGACCTGGTATGTTGTGCGCAATACTCCCGGGGTGACGGGCTTTATTGGCTCGCAGAACAACCCGACGGCACTGTCGCGCGAAGAATACAACTCGATGATGAAAAAGACCAAGACAAAAGTGCCCCAGGCAGTCACCAACTTTACTGTTGGGCAGACCGTCCGCATCAAAGATGGTGCTTTCACCGACTTTGACGCAACGATTACCGACATTAACGTCGACAAGGGAACAATGCGCGTAACGGTAACTCTCTTTGGGAGAGAGACCCCCATTGAACTGGAGTTTGCCTCCGTGGAGACTATTTAGGAGCACACCAGGCGGCCAATCTCCGCGCTGATTTGCAAAAGGGAAATGCTCACGTAGTTGACTACGCTGCGCTTCCCCTCTCACAAATCAGCACGAATCTTGACCACCTGGAGCACTCCTTAAAGGATAGGGCTAGTAAGATTAGCAAGGAAAAAACTTGTGGAGTGTTGCAGGACGCAACAACGCTTCTCAGCCACAAGCTAGCAAGATAAGGTTAGGATAATGGCAAAAAAGGTTGCAGGTTTTATCAAGTTACAAATCCCTGGCGGGCAGGCTAATCCTGCTCCTCCTGTGGGGCCAGCACTGGGTGCTCAGCAAGTTAATATCATGCAGTTCTGTCAGGCCTTTAACTCTGACACCAGTGACAGACAGGGCACTATTTTGCCTGTTGAGATTACCGTGTACGAGGATCGCTCGTTCAGCTACATCATCAAGACGCCACCGGCTGCCGTTCAACTAAAGAAAGCCGCTGGCATCGAAAAGGGCTCAGGCGAGCCACACACAGAAAAAGTAGCGACGGTAACCTGGGATCAGGTACGCGAAATCGCTGAAAACAAGATGGAAGACCTCAATGCAAATGACATCGACGCCGCCGCGAAAATTATCGCAGGGACGGCTCGATCAATGGGCATTATTGTCGAATAAGCACACCAGGCGGCCAATCTCCGCACTGATTTGCAAAAGGGAAATGCTCACGTAGGTTTACTACGCTGCGCTTCCCCTCTCACAAATCAGCACGAATCTTGACCACCTGGAGCACTTATAGGGATTAGAGTAATTTGTTGTTGGGAGGTAGGTTGCAGTTAGCACACTTGCCGTAGGTACCACGAAAGGAAGTAAGTACCATGTCAGGAAAGAAATTTAGTGAGGCCAAGGCCAAAATCGAAGAGGGCAAGCTCTACAGTCCTGCAGAAGCTGTCGCAATGGCAAAAGAAACAGCAACAGCAAAGTTTGACGAGACCATCGAGGCGCATTTTCGTCTGGGTATTGATACGCGCCAGGCTGACCAGCAGGTGCGCGGCTCGATTTCACTGCCAAATGGAACGGGCAAAAGCGTACGCGTTGCTGTTTTTGCAGAAGGTGACGCTGCCAAAGAAGCAGAGGCTGCCGGTGCAGACTTTGTAGGAACCGACGAGCTGGTCGAGAAAATCCAAGGCGGCTGGTTTGACTTCGATGCTGCCGTTGCAACTCCTGATCAGATGGCAAAGGTCGGTCGTCTGGGCAAGCAACTGGGGCCACGCAACCTGATGCCCAATCCAAAGCTAGGAACAGTCACCAATGACGTGACTCGTATTGTCAGCGAACTCAAAGCTGGTCGTGTCGAATACCGTGCCGACAAGTTTGGCATCGCACACGTACCTATTGGTCGTGCTTCCTTTAGCGAGGATCAGCTGCTAGAGAACTACAACGCACTGTTTACAGAAATCATGCGCGTCAAGCCGTCTTCTGCAAAGGGTAAGTATGTGAAGTCTATTACGCTAGCGGCTACTATGGGGCCGGGAGTAAAGGTAGATTCTTCTACTTAATGGTGTTTGATTTTCTCCCGTGTAAAATCGCTGAAAGCGGTTTGTACAGCAGGAAGACGATTGTCACGTTAATGGCGCTTTTTATCAGGTTAAAAGGTAGAGCTGTTGTCCAGACCAGCTGTGCCGGCGCGCCAAAGGCAGGAAATGCCCAGAAATAATTCAGCGCAACAACAACAGCGGTCATAGCGAGCGACCCACACAGCAGCGCGACTGCAGCCCCGCCACGCGTTTTCCAGCCGAGGTATATCAGGCCAGCGACTCCTGCTAGCATGACGCTGCTTGCTGCGTCCATGACCAGCCCGACGGGGCCACCCGTGCTGCCCAAAGCAAAATGAAGTACGGCGCGCCCCAGCCCAATCAGCATGCCAAAGACAGGCCCCAGGGCAAAGGTTCCCAGCAAGGTGGGAACATCAGCGGGGGAGTACTCCAGAAAAGGCGCGCTGGGTATCAGGGGAATGCGCAACACCATATTCAACACAACACCAGCAGCCATAAGTAGCGCAGCAGTAAGCAAATCACGTAGTTTCATGGAAGTCCTTTACCCTCGTTGTCTTGCAAACAAAACGCAAAGATACATTGTAGCCTAGTTTTTCCAGCTAAATGCATTCTAGCTGCTCTGTTTGTTGGCACGTATTAACTACGAACAAGCAGAGCAGGTCAAAGAATGGACCTGCTCTGCTCAATTTGTGTGCTCTATCCCTTGCAAAATTGCTCCGTTCTCCTTACAATTTGTTCAGCAGCATTTATCATAAAGAAAGGGACACGCACGCTATGCCGGGTAGGTTAAAAAACGCTACGATTGCGTGTCAATTACTGGTCACGCTTGTGCTGCTTGCTGTTGTATTTTCTCTCTCTGCTTGTGTGGGCGGTCATTTTGAAAGTACCATTGTAGTTTCGGGGTCGACGACCCTGCTGCCCATCGCAGAAGTCGCTGCACAAGAGTTCGAAGCTATCCATCCAGAATACAACGTACTGGTCTCGGGTATGGGCACCTCTGCCGGAATCGAAGCGGTTGGCATCACGGGAACCGCCGACATTGGCACGGCATCGCGCGAGCTGCGTGGTGACGAACAGGCTCTGAACTTGATTGAAATACCGGTTGCCTATGACGGCATTGCCGTGATTGTGCATCCCACAAACCCCATTAATGACCTGACGGTTGCGCAGGTGCGCGACATTTTTACGGGCGCGGTCAAAAACTGGAGCGAATTGGGCGGTGATGACCTGCCCATTGTTATCATCAATCGTGACGAGGCCTCTGGCACACGCAGCGCTTTTGCTAGTTCGGTGATGGACGGCCAAACCTTCGAGATAAACTCGGTGGTGTTGCCGGGCACGGGGCAAGTACGCGAGGTTGTTTCGCGCACCCCCGAAGCGATTGGCTATATTTCCGTTGGTTTTGTCGAGCCGCGCCACGTTGACACTATTGTCAAAGCACTGTCACTGAATGGCATTTATGCCGACGACGAAAACATTATTTCTGGCGAGTATCCCATCGCGCGCGCCCTGCACTTTTTGACCAATGGCGTACCGACAGGTGCCGTCCGTCAGTACATTCAGTTTGTCCTTTCTCCGCAGGTTCAGCAGGGTGCTGTTCGTGACGCTGGCTTTCTGCCGGTGACGGCAGACGACCTAGAACGCTTCCATTCGGGTGGAGGCTATTGATGAGCGAGAGACAGACCAACACTCTCGATACGCCCGATAATTCGGACACCTCAGATCAGCGCAGTACCCACAAAGCTGACGCTGCTGCTACTGCTGACAGTCTGCGCACCGACGCCAATCCCGACAAAACATCGCTGACCCGCACACCTACTGTTGAACTGAAGGATTTCGCAGATACGGCGCGTGCTGGACAGGCTCCGCCACCCCCCCGACCTGCAACAAAGTTGCAGTTGGTGTCGCGCAGCACCCAGATTAAAGAGGCATCGCTGGCGTCCCTCTTTTTTCTCTGTGCTTTTTTTGCCGTGCTGGGCGTGATGCTGATTTTTGCTTTCGTCGCCTGGCGTGCTTTTCCTATCACGCACGAGATTGGGCTGTGGAACTTTCTGACCGGCACCAAGTGGTCGGTCGCAGAAGGAACCTTTGGCGCGGTGCCCTTTATTGTTGGCAGCTTGGTGATGACGGGCGGCTCTCTTGTGTTTGGGGTGCCACTTGCTGTGCTGACGGCAGTCTTTATGTCAGAAGTTGCCAGTCCGCGTGCCAATAAAATCATCCGACCGGCTGTTGAACTACTTGCTGGCATTCCCTCGGTGGTTGTTGGCTTTTTTGGTGTTGTTGTGATTGTGCCCATTGTGGCTAATCTGGTTGGGGGCGCAGGCTTTGGGCCGCTGACCGGCTGGATTGTGCTGTCGATTATGATTATGCCAACTATTACGACCCTGTCAGAGGACGCCCTGAACTCGATTCCTATGGGTATTCGCGAGGCGTCCTATGCGATGGGCGCGACCAAGTGGCAAACCATCTGGAAAGTTGTCATTCCTGCAGCAAAGCTCGGTATTATTGACGCAAGCATCCTCGGCATGGGACGCGCAATCGGCGAGACCATGGCAGTACTAATGGTCGTAGGAAATGCTCCGCAGATATTTGCCGGTATCTCGGCACCCATTTCAACGATGACCAGCCAAATTGTACTGGAAATGGGTTATTCCAGCGGCGTTCATCGCACGGCACTCTTTGGTTTGGGCGCGATACTCTTTCTGATTTCGATGAGTCTGGTACTGACTGTGCGTCTGCTTTCGCGTGAGCACAGGAAAAAGACGCGCAAAGTCAAAAAAGGAAATACCGCATGAGCAAGTCGCTACACCAAAACAGCAACAGCGACCAGCTTGCGAACAGCGCTCAGGCGACCAGCGAAGGGCGCACCACAGGCATGCAAGTACTCCGCCAACTGCAAGAAGAACACCGGCAGTCTGAATCTGGTCTGGGTAAGGCGCACTTTTACAATCGTGTTGCCCTTGGCGTGCTGTGGGGGGCAACGGGCATTACCATTGGCCTTTTGGCAATCATTTTGATATATGTCATTGTCAACGGCATTGGTGTTATTACTCCCGAATTTATTTTTACCTGGCCGCGTGGCGTGAACGCCGAGGGTGGTATCTGGCCAACCATTATCGCGACTTTGTACTCGACTGGTCTTGCGATGGCAATCGCGACCCCCATTGCGGTTCTTGCTGCTGTGTATCTGGCAGAGTACGCCAAACAGGGCAAGATTGTTAAGACCATTCGTTTTGCGGCAGACTCGCTGGCAAGCGTTCCGAGTATTGTTATGGGTCTTTTTGCTCTGGCTTTCTTTGTCGAGACACTCCATATTCCCCTGTCAATGCTGGCTGCAGCCCTTGGCTTGTCGCTTTTGATGCTGCCCATCATTATGCGTGCTACCGAAGAAGCAATTCGTGCTGTTCCGCGCTATATTCGCTGGGGGTCATACGGCATGGGCGCAACCAAGTGGCAGACGGTCAGCCGCGTGGTTATTCCCACGGCAACACCGCGCATTATCACGGGGCTCATCCTGGCACTGGCACGCGCCATTGGCGAGACGGCAGTTGTGTTTTACACCATGGGAATCGCCATCAACATGCCCATCGTTCCCATCGATTCTGGCAGGTCAATGTCGGTGCACCTGTACCTAATGGCAGTCGAGGGCATCAACCTACCAGCAGCCTACGGCACCGCCTTTTTGCTACTGGTCATCATCCTTGTCCTCAACCTAAGCGCGCGCTGGATTTCAAAACGCTACTCACGCATTGATGGTGCCTAAAATGACAGCACAGGACAGGACAAAGACAGGAAAGAATGAGGCAGAGCATGTCCACTCATGAAACAAAATATTCGACACAGCTACAAACAGATCCGCTGACAACAACCTACTATGTGCGCCAGCTGGATTTCTGGTATGGTGACTTTAATGCGCTGACTGATATCTCACTTGATGTCATGGCGTCTGCCGTGACGGCCTTTATTGGTCCTAGTGGCTGTGGCAAGTCGACTTTTCTGCGCTGCATGAACCGCATGAATGACTTAATTCCTGATACCCAGGTAAACGGAAAGATGCTGCTCAAGGGTGCCGACATCTATGGTTCTGGTGTTGACCCTGTTGACCTGCGCCGGCGCGTTGGCATGATTTTTCAGCAGCCCAATCCTTTTCCGCAGTCTATTTACGACAACGTTGCCTATGGGCCGCGCCTGCAGGGAGTCAAAAAGAAGAGCGACCTTGACGACATTGTCGAGGACAGCCTC
>WREJ01000058.1 GCA_009779395.1 Coriobacteriia bacterium | reverse complement strand
TAGGAGAAGCTGCAAATATAGCAGCCTTTACCAACACACATTCTGCAGTCATCGAAGCAGGACTAGATGTGGGTAACTTTGGCTCAGCACTACTGCTGATGGCAGTTGTTGGCTTGCTTGTGATAGTCACGACAACCAGACGCAGCAAACGCGAGATAGAGTTGCAAGTACTCAGCTACTGACACATACTAACTACAAACAAGGAGAGCACGTCCAAGAATGGACGTGCTCTCCTAATTTGCGATACATAAAGTAGGAAGCAACCCTCGCAGAAAATCTGCAAAAAAGTGGTAGGGGCGGCGGGATTCGAACCCGCACTGAATGGATTTTAAGTCCACCTCCTCTGCCAGTTGGGATACGCCCCCATACCGAGCAAAAGTGTAACATACTGCGCACAACGAAAGGTGGTAAGAGTGACAGCCATGGTTCAGAGGGTTTCTCGTCTGCAAACTGCTATACTAAGTGAGTTGTCAATTTCCCGACTGAAGTAGTCAGAATTGGCAAGCCTTGAAAAGTGACACGCCTGTAGGGATAGTTGTAGAAACGGTTGTAAAGATAGTGACACCATGAATTTGGATCGCCTGAAAGAGTTGTCCTTCGAGTTGCATTTGCGCAAAGAGGGAAAAAGAATTGATGAGTACCTTGCCGAGTACTTTACCGGTGATGCGGGTGCGCATGGCGACATGCTGCGCTATTTGTATGCTCCCTTGGCAGAGTTCAGTGCCAATTCTGGCAAACGTCACCGTCCTATTATCTGTATGCTGGCATGTCAGGCAGTGGGTGGCGACCCGCAGCGTGCTGTGCGTAGCGCACTTGCTATCGAACATTTTCACACGGCAGCTTTAATTCATGACGACATTCAAGACGGCGCAGAAAAGCGGCGCGGTGAGCCCTGCTTTCATATCAAAGAGGGTGTAGCACTGGCGATTAACGCCGGTGACCTTGCCCTGTCGCTGGTTACCGGAAGCGTTGTCACCGACCCTGACCTGGCTGATGCGACCAAAATCGCTGTCCTGCGCGAACTAGTCGACATGACCACGCGCACCATCGAGGGGCAGGCACTCGACATTGGTTGGGCACGCGACAACCGCTTCGATTTGAAAATCGACGATTATCTGGTCATGGCTCGTCATAAAACGGCCTTTTATTCAGGAGCCGTTCCTTTGGCGGTTGGTGCCATCATTGGTGGTGCCAGTGTCGCAAGCATCGAAACGCTGCGCGAATTTGGTCTTGCCGCAGGCCTCGCCTTTCAAATCCAAGACGACCTGATTAACCTGACAGGGTCTGACCGCAGCAAGGATTTTCGCATCGACATCACCGAAGGCAAGCGCACGCTGATGGCAGTACACGCGCTGAATAACGCCGCACCACAGGCACAAGCTCGACTACTGGAACTGTTGCAGGCGCGCACGACAGACTCCGCTGACCTGGAAGAGGCTGTCCAAATTATGTACGACAGCGGCTCAATTGACTACGCCAGCAGCTATGCTTTAGACATTATCACTACTGCAAAAGACGACCTGAACACCGTTCTTGAGCAGAACAAAGCCACCAAGCTGCTGCTGTCGATGGCAGATTTCTTTGTTAATCGTATTCAGTAATTTTTCGCTTGCAACACCCTTTGACCTGTGTTGTAGCCCAAGGATTGCTATAATTGTCATATGAAACCTATCAAGTACAATGACAGCGGTCCTGCTGTCGAAGATATCCAACGCCGTTTGCGTGTTTTGGGCTACAAGATTGGCCCCGAGGGTGCCAGCGCGGCGTTTTTGGATAATACTTTAGCGGCAATCAGTTCTTTTCAGCGTATGCACGGTATCGAACAAACGGGTTGCGTGGGGCCGCGTACCTGGTCGACTCTGGTGGACAGCACCTTTGAACTAGGAGACCGCATGCTGTATTTGCGGATGCCCTACTTTCATGGGGCAGATGTCACTCAGTTGCAGCGTGCTTTGGACTCCTTGGGTTTTGTGACTGGCGGTGCTGACGGTATTTTTGGCATTAACACTGAACGCGCGGTAACCGAATTCCAGCAAAACTACGACATTAATCCCGATGGTTTTGTGGGTAACAACACTCTGCGTGCTCTGCTGGATTTGCGCCACATGTGGGACGGCAAAGAGGGAACGGCGCACTCGGCGGCTCAGGGATCACCACGCGAACACTACCGCGCACTTTTGGACTACTACTTTGACTTTCAGGTCGAGTTTCAGCCTGATTCTTTGTTTCATGATGGCAGTACACACAGTGATCAGACCAGCAACCCAGGGGTCGTGGCAGCTTTGCGCCGCATTGTGCGCTACGCCAACAACCTCGAGGACGCTGCACGAACAAATATCGCAAAAGAAAACGCAGCTACTACTACAACGACCCTCGTGGTACGCATCACAACAGACAGTCTGCCAGAAGAAAGCACTGGCAGCAGCAGCGCAGACCAGCAGAAAATGCTGCACTTTACCTATCAGGACGATGTTGCAGCGTTTGCGGCAACTCTTGCTGCAGAAATGGTTGCAATCAAGCAACAAACGCAGACCCGCGCTGGTACAAAAAGCTCGCCGCCACAGACCGATTCTGTGTCTGCTAGCTATGAATTGCGCGTAGTCATACCGCTTCAGCAGCTGCAATCAGGGTCACAGACCAGTCCGCCACAAGCCCTTCAATTGACAGCGTTCCGTTTACTGGACGCCCTCTGCCTTGCGGTAATTAGCTGAAATTTGATAGACTAGATGTTTGTAAAACCGCTGCAAAAGAACGCTTTTGAGGAGTTTTTTGTATGTCAGCACGACCTGTTGTGACAAAACGAATAGCCGCTCTGGCGATTAGCCTTCTGCTGCTGGCTGCCTCGGTCATGCCCATCTTTGATGTGTTTGGCACTGCCTCGACGGAGTCTGTCCAGGTCTTTGGGGTCGGCGTTGCTGGGGCAAATCCCACCCTGCGTGAACGACAAGAGCAGGCGAGGGTGGTTGCTGCCGAAGTCGCAGAACTTGACCGTCAACTGCAACTTGCTAGCGATGATTACTTCGAAGCACGTCAGGCGTATCAGGCTGCAATTGCCCGCCGCCAAGAGGCCGACGACCAGCTAGAAAAAACGCAGGCACGCCTTGAAGTGGTGCAGCTGCACCTGAATACACGCGCAACAGAAGTGTACCGCAATGGCACCGCTGGCATTCTAGAAGTACTGCTGGGTGCCGCATCCTTTGAAGAGTTTGCCGGTCTGTGGACCTTGCTCGAAAATCTCAACCGTAGTGATGCAGCAAGTTCTGCCGAGCTAAAGGACCTGCGCACCGAAGTTACGGCTTTGCGTGCAGAGCTCATCGAGGTCGAGTCAGAGGCAAAGCTCCAGAACGACCGCATGTTAGAGGCTCGGCAGCGCGCAGAACGTGACCTGGCAAATCGTCAGGCGCGCCTACGCGGCATCGAAGCCGAAGTACGCCAACTGCAACGCGAACAACAAGAAGCAGAACGTCGTGCTGCTGCTGCCCGTGCAGGCTCATCGACTTTCTTGGGTGGTGGACAGTCTTTCCCGACCCCTACCCGTGCGCCGCGCAGCGAAGTCGTCAACATTGCGCGCCGTTATCTGGGACGACCCTACCAGTGGGGCGGAAATGGCCCCCATGTGTTTGACTGCTCTGGCTTTACTAGCTATGTGTACCGACAGGTTGGTATTAATCTGCCCCGTACCTCGCGGCAGCAGATTCATGCTGGTCAGCGCGTCAGTCGTGCCGATATTCGTCCTGGCGATCTAGTATTTTTTGGCAATCCCATTCACCACGTAGGCATTTATGTTGGCGGTGGTCAGATGATTCACGCACCCCACGCCGGTGACGTGGTCAGATACGCACCGGCTTTCAACAGCATTTTTGTAGGTGCTACTAGGCCCTAGACCGTGAAAGCAAGAAAGCCCACCAGCAGCGAGCCCCCCAAGGAGAAACGGACGATAGTTCACTTCATTGTCTACCTTGCTGGTCTTGTGGGGATTATCACGGTACTGCTGCTTGCAATCATCGGCTACATCATCGCCCAACCTTTGCCCGACATTTCTATTGATGCCATCCAAAGACAGTCGTCGCGTCCATCAACCATATTTGCTGCCGATGGTAGCGTTCTTGCCAAATGGCATGGCGACCTAGAACGCCAGCCCATGGAAACCCACGAGTTTCCCCAGCTGATATTTAATGCAACCGTTGCCGTCGAGGATCAGCGCTTCTTTGACCACTCGGGTCTGGATGCCCGCGGCATTATTCGTGCTATTCAGCGTAACTATCAGGCAGGCGAGATCACCGAGGGTGGCTCGACTATTACTCAACAGCTGATGAAGATGATGTACGTTGGACAAGACCAGACCATGATTCGCAAGATTAACGAGGCGATTTTAGCCTCGCGGGTCGAACTAGAACGTGACAAACGCGACATTTTGGCAGCCTATTTAAACATGGCATTCTTTGGGCAGGGTGCCTATGGTCTGTCTGCTGCCTCAGAGGCATTTTTTGATGTCGAGCCGCACGAGTTGACCGTTGGACAGGCGGCAACCCTTGCGGGTGTTTTGCATATGCCTTCGGCCTATCGCCCCCACGAGGACATCGAACCCTTGCAAAATCGGCGCGACACCGTGCTTGATATGATGTATGAGCAAAACCTAGTTTCGCGCGCAGAATATCTGGATGCCCGCGAGGCACCTCTTGAACTGGCACCGCGTCGCTCGAAAACAGCTGACGCAAAAAGTCCCTTCTTTGTTGACTATGTTGCGCGCGAACTGCACAACTACCTAGACGACGAGCGTATTGCTCAGGGTGGCCTGAACATTTACACGACCCTTGACCCCGAAGTCCAGGCTGCCGCCGAGGCTGCTGCTGACCTGTTTAACAAAAAAGAAGAGGGTCCCACCATTTCGATGGTGACCATGCGTCACAGTGACGGCGCGATTTTAGCACTGGTGGGTGGCAAAGATTGGGACACCAAACAGTTCAATATTGCTGTTCAGGCGCGCCGCCAACCAGGCTCTGCTTTTAAGCCACTGACTCTGATTGCCGCGATGGAGGCGGGCATTAGCCCCGATCGAAGTTTTGCCGCAACCCCCTATGAAATCATGGTGAAAGACGAACTGTGGCGGGTAGAAAACTACGGTGGAGCAGTACCGGCAGCTAACATGACCGTGCGCGCGGCTACCATTCATTCGGTAAATACGGTCTATGCTCGCTTGATTATAGAGTTAGGACCACAGCAGGTAGTCGAACTGGCGAAAGATCTGGGTTTTGCTGCCCCCATGGAACCCGATCCTGCTCTGTCGTTGGGTGGTTTGCGCTATGGTGTTTCTCCTCTCGAGATGGCGCGTGCCTACACAACAATTGCGCGTGCAGGGATAGACATAGAACCGCGTGCTATCAACTTTATCACCGATGCCCTTGACGAGGACGAAATACTGTACCAGCTGCCACAAGAGCTGCCTACACAACGCATCTATTCGCAAGAGACGGGAACAGTGGTGCGTGACATTTTGCGTGAAGTTGTAACGCAGGGAACAGGCAGACGGGCAGATATCCCCGATGTAGCGGTGTCAGGCAAGACCGGCACAACACAAAACTACTACGATGCTTGGTTTGTGGGCTGGGCGCAGGGGGTGACTACTGCGGTGTGGATGGGTTATCCCGAAGCACAAATTTCGCTGCACAACGTTGGCGAGCGCAGTGTTGTTGTTGGTGGCAGTTTTCCGGCAGAAATCTGGCGCAGCTTTATGGAGCGTGCCTTGCAGCTGCGTCCCGAGACAGGTCTGAAAGGCAGAGGGTCCAGCTCTGCGCCTAACCCTGATGGCAGCGAAACGGGCGAGGTAGAGACCCGACCCATTCCAACGCTTGAAGAAATTGGACGTGCTCCCTAGATGGACAGCCTCCTCCACTCTGACACGCAACAGCGACCGCTTTTTAGCATTGTTACGGTGTGTCGCAACGCCGAAACTACCATTAGACGCACTATTCAGTCGGTTCTGGCGCAAACTTTTAGTGACTATGAATATCTGGTAATCGACGGTGCCTCGACTGATTTAACGGGGGAGCATGTCCAGAACTCTCGCCCTGATTTTGCTGGTACAACAAGCGGCGTTCTGCGCTACATCAGCGAGCCTGACGCCGGTATTTACGATGCCATGAACAAGGGGCTTGCGCTGGCACGGGGTGACTATCTGGTTTTTCTAAACGCCGATGACTGGCTTGAAGCCGATGCTTTGCAGGTGGTTGCTGACCTGCTGTCACCTGCTGTTGACTGTGTTGCCGGTGCAACGCGCATCTTTGCGCCAGATGGTTCTGCGCACATTCAGCTGCCGCGCGAAGAACTACTGCAGCGACCTTTTCCGCCGGCGATGCCAGCGACCCATCAGTCGTGGTTTGCGCGCACTGAATTGCTGCGTGAACTGGGGGGTTTTGACAGCAGCTTTGCGATAGCTGCAGATTACGAGCTATTTTTGCGTCTGCAAAAGCGCAATCGCCTGTGGGCATTTACTCCGCGGGTGCTGGCGAATTTCAGTCTGGGTGGCGCAAGTTATGCGGTATTAGCAACAGCAGCAGAATACCGCCGAGCAAAACGCGTCAATGGTGACAGCCTGCTGCATGCCTGGATGGTTTATTTTCGCAACAGTGCCGCAGCATGTGCGCGCAGGATTGTTGCCACAACCACTAAACGATAAACCCAAAAGGCAGCGACATTCTTTTTGGCAGTTCTGCTGTGTTTTTGCAACTGCTTGATTTCTTGTACCAGTGTGCGATAGCTGACCGTTAAACGTTGCGCTGCGTACTCATCTTTTGCCTGTAGCAGCAGACGACTTTGCGAGGTCGGAACGACACGAATACCGTAAAAAGGCTGCGCGGTCAGCAAAATGGGCAGGTCTGTCGCAAAAAACTGTGCATTAAACAGCACATCTTCTAGGTGGTGCAAGCCGTCTTTAAAGCGCAGGTTCTGATTGGACAGAGCCGAGGCGCGATACAGGGCATTTCCTGCAGAAAGCAGCGGCTTTCTTACACAGAGAAACATCTGCTGGTACAAATCAGAGCCCAGTACTGCCGCTGGTTTGCTGCGCTGGACAGACTCCGCCGCCTGCTGTGCATTCTGCTGCCCGCCCCCTTTTTTGCTTTCGCGGGGCAGATAGGCACG
>WREJ01000057.1 GCA_009779395.1 Coriobacteriia bacterium | reverse complement strand
TCGAGTATTGACTGGCTGCTTGGCTGCAGGTCCTGCTGGTCGTCAGCGTCTGTTGCTTCTTCCAGTTGTGCTTCGATGACATCGCCACTTTCCCACTTGCCCTGCAGCAATTCTTCGCTTAGCACGTCATCGATGTAGCGTTGAATGGCGCGACGTAATGGACGTGCTCCCGATGCTTGGTCAAAGCCAGCATCGGCGAGGAAGCGGCGTGCATCGTCTGTCAGACGCAAACTAAGGCCGTGCAGTGCCAGCTGTTCTTGCGTCGTTTTAATCATGATGTCAACGATGACTTCGATCTGTTCTTTACTCAGCGCATCAAAGATGACAATCTCGTCCAGACGGTTGAGAAACTCGGGGCGGAACAAATCCTTGAGTTCTGTGGTGATTTTTTCGCGCAGCTGGTCGCTAGAAAAACCATCACGGTCAACACCAAAGCCTAGGCTGACCCCCTTGGTGATGTTGCGCGCGCCCACGTTGCTGGTCATGATTAGAATGGTATTGCGAAAATCGACCTGCCTACCCTGGCTGTCGGTCAGACGTCCTTCTTCTAAGATCTGCAGCAAAATATTAAAGACATCCGGATGCGCCTTTTCGATTTCATCAAACAAAATCACGCTGTAGGGTCTGCGCCGCACACGCTCGGTTAGCTGACCACCCTCGTCATAACCAATGTATCCTGGCGGAGAACCGACCAGTCGCGAGACGCTATGCTTTTCCATAAACTCGCTCATGTCAAGCGATATCAAAGCTGACTCGCTGCCAAAGACAACCTCTGCCAGTGCCTTTGCTGTTTCAGTCTTGCCCACACCAGAAGGCCCCAGAAAAATAAAGCTGCCACCGGGACGTTTGGGGTCTTTTAGGCCAGCACGACTTCTGCGAATCGCACGCGATACGACATCAATGGCACGCTCTTGTCCAATAATACGCTTGTGCAAATCTTCTTCCAGTCCCATCAGGCGTTTTGACTCTTCTGCCGTCAGTTCTGTCACGGGAATTCCCGTCCACACGCTAAGGACTTCGGCAATTTCTACGGGAGTGATTTCTGCTGGGTCGTCATCGCCTGCCTGCTTCCACTTTGCAATCAGTGCCTTACGTTTTGCGATTAGCTTGTTTTCTTTGTCGCGCAACTTGCTTGCTTTTTCGTATTCGCCAGCAATGATAGCTGTTTCTTTGTCGGCGTCCAGTTCTTTGATTTTCTTGTCCAGGTCGCGGATTTCAGGACTGACCGTTGCCCGCATGATGCGCATCTTTGCACCCGCCTCGTCAATCAAGTCAACGGCTTTGTCCGGCATAAAACGGTCAGAAATATAGCGGTCCGCCAAGGTGACGGCACTCGCAAGTGCCTCGTCGGTGTAGCGAACACAGTGGAAGGACTCGTAGCTGTCGACAATACCCTGCAAAATCCGCAGAGTTTCAGCGTTTGTTGGCTCGTTGACCTGTACTTTTTGAAAGCGGCGTTCTAAAGCGGCATCTTTTTCGATGTAGCGACGGTATTCTTCGACTGTTGTTGCACCAATGGTCTGAAACTCGCCGCGTGCCAGTGAGGGCTTTAGGATGTTTGCTCCGTCAATGGACCCCTCCGCCGACCCACTGCCCACCAGCATGTGAATCTCGTCAATAAAAATGATGACGTCACCGCGCTTGCGAATCTCTTCGATAACGCGCTTCATGCGCTCTTCGAACTCGCCACGATACTTTGACCCAGCAACCATGCCCGAAATGTCAAGCGAGTAAACCTGTTTTGCGCGCAGAGTCTCGGGTACGAGGTCAGCGGCAATCAACTGAGCCAGTCCTTCAACAATGGCCGTTTTGCCCACACCTGGCTCGCCAATCAGGACGGGATTGTTCTTCATGCGGCGCGACAGAATCTGGACAACGCGATCGATTTCGCGTTTGCGCCCAATGATGGGATCAAGCACACCGTCAAAAGCCTCGCGCGTCAGGTTACGACCAAATTCGTCCAGCAGCGACATGGAACGTGCTCCTGCTCCTGCGCCAGCTTGTGCCCCCACATGTGCGGTCGTCAGCACCTGTACCATCGTGGCACGCACGCGGTCAAGGTCAAGTCCCAGGTTAATCAAAGCCTGCGCCGCCAGACCGTCGATTTCATCAATAATGCCCAGCAGCAGGTGTTCTGGCCCCACAAAGGCATGCCCAAAGCGCAGTGCCTCGCGCATAGAATGTTCCAGCACACGACGTGCATGCTGCGTAAAGGACAGATTATCAAGCGGCGGTCCAGCGTCGGGTTCGACCATGCGCTGAACCATGATGCGCACGTCCTCTGCTGTGACCTCGAGTTCTTGCAGCGCGTCACAGACCACACCAGGGTCACGAATCAGCCCCAGCAAAAGGTGTTCTGTGCCCACATAGTTCTGCCCTAAAGCACGCGCTTCTTCTTGTGAAGCGGCAATCGCCCGCTTTGCGGGTTCGGTAAAACGTTCAAACATAGGTACTGACTCCTCAAAGTTTGCCCTCTTGCCCCCCTACATAGCTTAACAAAAAGCAGGAAGTACTGGTAACATTGTAGCCTTGACATTATGATTAGGCTGTTGCTTGCGCACAAAAACAGCAGCAGCACAGGCAAAACGGGCAAAAGGGGTTAGTATGTGTCTTGCGATTCCGGCACAGATTAAAGAAAAAACAGGCGACAATTTGGCTGTCGTTGATGTCATGGGGGTCACGCGCACCATTTCGCTTGACCTAGTACCGGCAGCAGCGGTCGATGACTGGATTTTAATGCACGCGGGCTTTGCTATCGACCAGATTGACGAGCAATTCGCCGCAGAAACCCTTGAACTGATACGCTCGATTCCCTTTTCAAATGATGGCTTGACCATTAGCGGAGAAACCCCCGTTCCATTCGCCGGCACAATGACTAATACTGCTGACATCCCTGCTGCTGACACTACCGGCAGCAGCAAGCAAAGCGAAGGTTAAGTCTTTATTATGTCTGTACCTAGTTCTCATCTGTCTGCAGCACGTTCAACTGTCTGGCGTGACAGCGAGCTTGCAAGCGTTCTGATTGAAGGCATCAAGCAGCGGGCACAGCTACTAGCGGAATTGCGCCGTGCTGCAGTAATGGACAGCTCTTCCTCCTCTGCCTGCGCCGCCACACCGGCGATAAAAATTATGGAAGTCTGCGGCACCCACACCATGGCGATTGCCAAATGGGGATTGCGCGCTGTGCTGCCAGACAACATCACGCTGGTTTCTGGTCCCGGCTGCCCCGTCTGCGTGACAGCAAACGTCGACATTGACGCAGCTATTGCGCTGGCACAAATGCCCGATGTCATCGTCGCGACCTTTGGCGACATGATGAAGGTGCCCGGCAGCACAGAGTCACTGTCACAGGTAAAAAGTAGCGGAGCAGACGTCCGCATTGTGTACTCGCCCCTTGACGCGCTTGCACTGGCAGAAAATAATCCCGACAAGCAAGTCATCTTTATTGCTGTTGGCTTTGAGACAACAACGCCGCTTATCGCAGCAACAGTCAAGCGTGCCGCAGCAAACGATGTGCAAAACTTTAGCATTTGTCCCATTCACAAAACGGTTCCTGCTGCCCTGCGCGCACTTGCAGATGACCCCGCCGTACAGGTCGAGGCCTTTATTTTGCCGGGTCACGTCTCGACTATCATTGGGCTTGAGCCCTACCAGTTTCTTGCCCGTGATTTTGGCGTACCCAGCGTTATTGCCGGCTTTGAACCCATCGATATTTTGCAGGGTATTCTGATGCTGCTTGACCAGATGCTGCACAGACAGCAAGATCCAGCGGCAGCTGCAACTATTCAACTAGCCTACAAGCGCGGAGTACGTCAGACAGGAAACGCCGCTGCACGTGACATCGCCGCCGAAGTCTTTGCCCCCAGTGACGCGAACTGGCGCGGACTGGGTGTGATTGGTGGCACAGGTCTTGTACTGCGCCAAGCCTTTGAGCGTTTTGACGCGCTGAAGCGTTTTAATCCGCAGCTACCTGCCACTGTCGAGCCAGCAGGATGTCAGTGTGGCGACATTTTGCGCGGCATTATCTCGCCGCATGACTGTCGTCTATTTGGCGCGCCCTGCACCCCCGAAAACCCGATTGGCCCCTGCATGGTGTCAAGCGAAGGCAGCTGTGCCGCCTGGTATCGCTACTATCCTGTCACCACAGCTGCTGAAAAGTTCCCTGAAAATTGAGGAGTCTGACCATTAGCCACGCAACTACACATACCCCAGAAACAAGCGAAGGCAAGGCAGGCAGCGTCCAGCTGGCTCATGGATCGGGTGGGTCGCTGATGCAGCGTCTGATTCGTGATGTCTTTGTTGCAGAATTTGGTGACAGCGTCCAGCTAGAGGACGCCGCAAGCCTTGCTATCTCTGGCAGCGGTGCTAACCCACAGGACACGCTCTTGTCTTTTTCGACTGACAGCTTTGTGGTGCAGCCACTGTTCTTCCCCGGTGGCGACATTGGACAGCTTGCCGTCTGTGGCACGGTCAACGATGTCGCAACCAGCGGAGCTGTTCCCCTTGCCTTGTCTGCAAGTTTTATTCTTGAAGAAGGTTTTTGTCTGGACAAACTCCGCCGCATTGTTCAGTCAATGACACGCAGCGCCACCGAGGCTGGAGTGCGTATTGTCACTGGCGACACAAAGGTAGTTGGACACGGACAGGCTGACGGTGTTTTTATCACAACAACAGGCATTGGCATGCTGCCACCAGGGCGCACACCACTTAGGGCACAGTCAATCCAGCCAGGAGACGCGATTGTGCTGTCGGGCAGTTTGGGGGACCACGGCATGTGCATTATGTCGCAGCGCGAAGAGCTGTCTTTTGCCGCCGACCTTGCCACTGATGCCGCACCGCTCAACCACCTGATGCAGGACGTGATTGCCGCTGCCCCCGACACGCGCTGCTTTCGTGACCCAACGCGCGGTGGTCTTGCACAGACACTGAATGAACTAGCAGATGCGGGCGCTGTCAGCATGACGGTCTTTGATACTGCTGTTCCCATCAAGCCCGCCGTACAGGGAGCATGCGAAATGCTGGGCTACGACGTCTTTCAGGTCGCCAACGAGGGCAAAGTTGTCGCCATCGTACCCGCAGACCAGGCAGCTGCTGCTCTGGCTGCCATGCAGGCAAGTCCCTACGGCAGTGACGCTGCAATTATTGGAGAGGTAGAGCTGTCCACTGATGCCAACGCAACTGCGCAGGCAGCAGGCGTACACCTGCGCAATGCCTTTGGGGCAAAGCGGGTCATGGACACCCTTGTCGGAGAACAGCTCCCCCGCATTTGCTAAGATGAGCACACAGTCTGCACAGATGACCGGCTGGCGCAGCAGTGCAACTGACGCGCCCTATCTGGTCGCGCACTTGCAGCGTTTTCGTGCCCAAATTTTACGTGACTATCCCTTGCGTGACATCATTGTGCTAGGAATGGGTGGCAGTGCCCTGGGTGCGCGGGTCATGATTGACCAGCACGCAGCACAGCTGCAGCAATTGGGCGTGCGGATTCGCATTGTTGACACCACCGAACCCAGCACCATCATCGCCATTCTCAACGACTTTGATGCACAACGTGGTCTGGTCATCGCTGCCAGTAAATCGGGCAGCACCATCGAGCCACTGTGTTTGATGCAGGTCTTTTTTCAGCACCTGTCCCAGGTGCTAGGCTCGCCTACTGCAGCAGCACAGCACTTTGTCTCGATTAGTGACGAGGATACAGCTCTGACGCGGCTTGCGCGGGCGCAGAACTGGCGTGGAGCTCTTGTCAGTCCTGCAGATGTTGGCGGGCGTTTTTCTGTCATGACAGCTTTTGGACTTGCTCCCCTTGTGCTTGCTGGCGTCGATATCAGCGAAGTACTGCCATCTGCAGCTGACATGCAAAAACGCTGTCTGAGCGATGAGCGCTGTCCTGCCTGGCAGCTAGCGACATCGCTGTATCAGAACTACGCTGAGGGGCGCGACAAGCTGCTTATTAGCTATAGTGACCAGGCAACAGAATCCTTTGCGCGCTGGTTAGAGCAGCTGATTGCAGAATCGCTGGGCAAAGAAGGTAAGGGGCTGATTCCTTTGCCCATGACAGGTGTGCGCGCAGACAAGCTGCAATACCGGGGACTAAGCGACCTGCAAAGTATCACCTGTGCCCCGCGCACAGCAGCTGCGCTGGGTGCAGAGCTTATCCGCTGGATGTTTGCCGTCGAGCATCTTGCCCACTACCTGCAGGTTGACCCCTTTGACCAGCCAAACGTCGAAGCGGTAAAAACAGCCACGCGCCGTGCGCTTGACATCACCACAGCAGGATACCCTGGCGGATTGAAGGAATTTTCCCGTGACAGTCGCATTGCCTGTGCTCACCAGTTGCCAGACCTAGTTCAGCAGGAAAGTTATTTGGTACTGATGTCTTGGGCACCCGAGACCCCCGAGAATCTAGCAGCCTTAGAGCAGCTTGCCGCAGATCTGGAAGAGTGCTACCAGCGTCCCGCCGTTATTGCAGCCGGTCCGCACTATCTGCATGCATCTGGTCAACTGTACAAGGGAGGGCCTGACAGCGGCATCTATCTGCTGCTAAGCCAAGAAACCGAGGGTGATTTGCCGATACCTGGTGCCCCCTACAGCTTGCGCCAACTGTATCACGCTGCTTTTGCTGGTGACCTTGATGTCATGCTGACACGTGGTAGACCACTTGTCAGAATGAACTGAAGCACAGGAGCTACAGTTGCTATTTTAGGAGGAGCTAAAGCTGCTGCCCCAAGGAGAGCTACAGCTCTAGGGCTTGTTTCAGTGCAGGAGCACGACGGCGCGAAACGGGCAATTCTTCATCACTGCCCTCGACAGTAATGGTCAGTGCTCCGCCCTTAACCGAGTTTACGCTGGTGATATTGCTGAGGTTTATCAGGTATCTGCGGTGAATACGAAAGAGGCTGGACCCGCTGAACTGCGCCTCGATTTTTACCAAAGTCTTTGTCGAAAGATAGCGATCTGTTGCCGTCACAATATAGCTGTAGTCGTCACGCGCCATAATATAGCAGATGTCACGAATGGGGATAAACAGCTTTTTGCCCCCCTTGGTGACCATGATGCGCACCTTGTCCTCGCCCTCTGCCGCTGCCCCACAACTTGCATCAGAAGCACTGCTCTCGCCCTCGGCAGCCTCGCCTTTTTGCTGAGAAATACGCAGGC
>WREJ01000056.1 GCA_009779395.1 Coriobacteriia bacterium | reverse complement strand
CACTGGGAAAGGCCTGCAGTTGGCGTACTAACTCTGCGTACATATGGGGCGATACATAGTCATCGGCGTCAACAAAGCCAATAAACTCGCTTTTGCTTGCCAGCGCAAGGTACAGGCCGTGGTTGCGTGCGGCAGACACGCCCGCCCGCCTTTGTCGTACCAAAAAGACGCGCTTGTCGTAGCTGCTGTAGTTCAGGACAATTTCTGCGCTGCCGTCAGTTGACCCGTCGTCGACTACGATAATCCGCATGTGAGCAAAAGTCTGCGCGCACAGCGAATCCAGGCAAGCTTTGATGTAGGCTGCTTTGTTGTACAAAGGCACGATGACACTGACACAGGGCGTGACAGAAAGTGGACGCGCGGCAATAGCGACAGAAGGTCTCATTGCTGCAGCATGTCCTGAATAGCGGACAAGAAAAAGCTGTCAGGATAGTCACGCGCCAGTTGCTGGAACAGACGCTGCGCTTCTGCCTGATTGTCCTGCTCTAGATGAACCAGTATCAGCGTCTCGAGGTATTCGGGACTGCGCCAGTTGGGGTTGATGGTCTCGTTTGCGGCAACAGCAGCCTCGAGTAGTGCGATACCCTCTGCGTCAGAACCCAGATTGACCAGCGCAAGCCCCTTTGTCAGCTGTGCCGGCAAATAGGTGGGACGCAATTCCAGCGAACGATTTGCAAAAGCAAGCGAAGACGCGGTGTCAGAAATACGCAGCACCGACAGCAGGTGCAAATAGCTGGCATTATGAGGAAAACGCTGATTCAGCTCTTGCGCAAAATCCAGTGCCTGTTGGTTCCAGTTGCCCTCGGGGTCACTGGCTGCCAGCCATTCCAGAACCTGCAATTTATCACTCAGTGGCTCGCTGCGCCACGGTGCGATAGCAAGCGCGCGCTGCGACCGGGCAAGGTAGAGCTGCGCGTCGGTGGTGTTCAGATTGCCGGCAACAGCACTAGCAAGCATCAAACAGGCATACAGGCTAAGGGCAGCACCCACGGCAATGCAGACAAAACGCAGTGCTAGCTGCATTAATGCTCGTGCTTCGCCGCCGAACTGTGCTGTTAGCTTTTGGACGTAGCCTGCAAAGAGACCGACCTTTTGAGGGGCGACTGACTGTCCGACCACTATCCCTACGGCAAGGTAAAAGCAGACCAGCAAGGGCGTCCTAATGCCAGCAACCGTCAAAGTCAGCAACATGCCGCACAGGGCGCAGAACCAGGCACTGTAAAGATAGACAGAGGAGGAGGGGGAGGAGGTGGCAGCAGTAGCCTCGTTGCCTGTTGCTGCGCCTTTGGCAGTGGCAGACTGTTTGGCAAAAAGCGTGCGCAAGCCGCATGTCACGACCAGAACAATTAGTGCGAAAAAGCTGAGAACACCCAGGATTCCGGTGGCAGCTGCAATATCAAGGTAGTAGTTGTGTGCCGTTCCAATATCTGAGAGAGGACCGATTTCTGCCAGCATTGCCGGTCCGCTGACCCCCTGCCAAGCAAAGAACAGATTGTCAGGACCAACTCCCAGTACAGGGTTTTGGGCAATAACAGCAAGCACCTCTTGCCAGATGAGGAAACGACTGCCCATGCCCGTATCGATGCTGCTGATCTGTGCTGGCAGGTTACCGATGCGGCTTGCAAATTCTGTTCCGACAGTCGCAACGACTGCTACGACTGCAGCAAGTCCTGCCCAAAAGCCAGCCAGCAGACACCAGTTGCTCCGTGCGGGGGCTTTTTCAATTGCTGTTGCGCTGTCTGCTGGGGGTGTGCTGCGAATCTGCTGAATGACCAGCCAAATGGTCCATACTGAAAGTCCCAAGAAAAGACCTGCCCAGGCACCGCGTGCTAGAGTGAATAGTAGTGACGCTGCAATCAGCACTGCGCACAATCCAGCGACTACGCGTTGCCAGCTGCGGTCGGCACGTACTAATCCCAGCGCGACCAGACAGGGTATCAGCAGATAGCTGCCCAGATAGTGCGGATTGGTCATGGTCGAGACGCCGCGTGCAAATGCCCAGTCGTCAAAGACGAGGGGAAAGATGCGAAATCCGGCGACCTCGAGCAGGGCAAAGCTTGCTACGATGGCAGCCGTGTAGACCAGGGTGCGCGATACGACCAGCAGCCGGCGGGGCGTGGTGACGATAAACATCGTTGTCAGCACCAGCAGCACGTAGGCGCACACTGCAATGAACCCCTGTTGTGCCTCGTAGCCACCAAAAAAGGCAACCGAGCTATTCCAAGCAAAGACAGTCGCCAAGGCTGCAATCAGTACAAAAGCAGCGAGCGCAGCGATGACACTGCTGTGTTTTTTGAAGGGTGCCAGACTAAGGGATGCACGCTTTAGCGTGGCAGGCTTGATGGCTGCTGCCAGCAGCACAATCAGCCCGATTGGCGCACACAGGGCAAAGGCACGTAGGGCAAAATCGCCACCCAATGCCCAAATACCCACTTCGCCCACAAAGGGAACAGCAACAAACAGCAAAGCGCTCAGCACTATGCAGGCACAAAGCAAGCCCAAAAGCAGGCGCGAAACACTAAACATCCCAACCCTTTCGTCAATGGAAACAGCTGTAATTTTAACAGTTTGTCAGTAGGCAGTAGCCGCAAGATGCTGCTTTCCAAATTTCGCTTTAGTGCAAATCGTATCCGTCTGTACGCACTCATGCCCTATTTCAGTAAAAAATGAAATTTTTCTCACCTTTTTCAGATTGCGCAATCCGCTGTTTTCCACAGTGTCTCACCTGCATTTTTAATCGATGCTTAAGCACTGTTTAATGAAAGTTTAAGCGAAATTTAATCAATGTTTAAGCGATCTTTAATCGCCAATTGGTACTATCACAAGTACCTGTTGAGGGTATTGACAATATATCAAAAAAGGAATAAACTGATAGGAGACTGGGGTGGCGTTTCGAATTGAGTACTACAGCTTGCCCAATGGACGAGAGCAGGAAAGTGTGATGAGCAATTTTGCGAAACATAAAGAACAGCTGCTGAAAGACCCAGCATTTCGGAAAGAATACGATGCTCTCGAGGGTGAGCATCAGGCTTTACGAGCAATTATTGATGCGCGATTTGAAACAGGCTTGACGCAAAAACAACTAGCAGAGCGCAGTGGTCTAAAGCAGTCAAATATCAGTCGAATCGAAACAGGTCGCAGCATTCCCAACGTGCGCACCCTTACTCACCTGGCAAAGGGTTTTGGGAAAAAGCTACATATCGAGTTTCGCTGAACAAATACAACAGTTTGAACGCATCCAGGTCGCATCCAGGTGGTAGAATTCATCTTATGACATCCCTTCAATCATCATCACTTGCCGAGGAACTGCAATCTCTGCTGGGCTGCTCTGCTTTGTTTGCGCAGCTTTTGGTGGCTCGTGGGTTTAGCAGCGTGCAGGCAGTTCAGAACTTTCTTGCGCCTAGCCTGAAACGTGATTGGCGCGACCCCTTTGAGCTTTCTGGTATGGACGCGGTGGTTTCTCGGCTGGAAAAGGCACTCGACGCGCAGGAACATATCTGCGTCTTTGGTGATTTCGATTTGGATGGGATTAGTGCGACGGCTTTGCTGGTGCGTGCGCTGCGGCAATTGGGGGCAGCGCAGGTCAGCTACGTGATTCCTCGGCGGCTGGGCGAGGGTTATGGTCTGAACCACAATACGCTGCCAAAGCTGATTGCGCTGTCTCCTGACCTAGTGGTGACAGTTGATAATGGGGTCTCTGCGGATGTCGAGATTCAGACTTTGCTGGCTAGTGGTATCGATGTGGTGGTAACTGATCATCACGAGCCAGGGGACCATTTACCGCGCAGCGTGCCGATGGTCAACCCAAAGCTGGACGTGGCTGATACTGTTGAACCTGCTGCAGCAGATGGCTATCCTCCCCATTTTGTCAGTGAACTTTGTGGTGCTGCTGTTGCGCTAAAGGTGGTTCAGGCACTGGGGATTCGGCGTGCAAACACGCTGCTGTGGCTGGAATATTTAGACCTGGCTGCGATGGGTACGGTTGCTGACGTTATTCAGCTGACCGGTGAAAGTCGCGCGCTGGTTGCTGCCGGTTTGCAGCAGATGAAGTCGCGTCCAATACCTGGAATCGCTGCTTTGGCTGACCAGCTGACGACCTTTGACCTAGCAGATGTGACGGCTGACCGTATAGCCTTTGTGATTGCACCGCGCCTAAACGCTGCCGGACGGGTGTCAGACCCGCTTGAGGCATTGGATTTGCTGCTTGCTGACGACCCAGACCAGGCAGCGACACTGGCAAGCCGTCTGATCGAGCGCAACCAAGAACGCCAACAGATTGAAAAAGAACTGGAAGCCACCGCTCTGCAGCAGTTGCAGCGTAGCTACGACGGGCAGCGCGCCTTGGTTCTTGCGGGTGCTGGCTGGCACGAAGGGGTGCGCGGCATTGTTGCCTCACGTCTAGCGGAACGCTATGGCGTGCCGACGATTATCGCAAGCATCAATGACCAAGGCATCGCCGAAGGGTCTGCGCGCACCGTCGGCAGCGTCGATCTGTTTAAAGCACTGTCGTCCTGCAGTGAGCTTTTCGACTATTTTGGGGGGCATGCGGCTGCCGCGGGGCTCACGCTAAAGGCATCGCAGCTGGCACAGTTCGAAGAACGCTTGCTGGCATATTTGGACGCCCTTTCTGCGGAGGAGTTTGTCCAGGAAAAGACCCTCGACCTAAGCGTGCAGCTTAAAGACCTGAACTTTGATGTGGCACAAGAATTGCAGCAGCTAGAACCCTGTGGTGCCGGTAATCCGCGTCCTGTCTTTCAGGTGAAAGACATCGATGTAGCAGAGGCAAAGGTTGTTGGTGCCGACGGCACGCACCTGCGTTTTGCTGCCACCCAAGGCGAGGCGCGTGTTCCTGCCATCTGGTTTCGTGCACAGGACATCGAGCAGTGGACGGGCGGCAATGGACAGGCTCCCTCGGCATTGGCGGATGCTCTGTTTCGCCTGGAAAAAGACACCTTTCGCGGGCGGCAGGGTGTGCAGCTGCAAATTATCAGCATGACGCTGCAGGGTGACGATTTTTTGCGTGGTCTGTACGGGCGTGCAGATCAGATAATTCAGCGGCGCGAGTACGCCGGCATTACCGACGTCGACAGCTTTCACACAAAACTTGTTGGCGTGACCTTTGAGGGGCGTCAAGAACTGGTCGAGAAACTGCAGCCAGGCGAAGCCTTAGAGTTGGTCCGTGACAGTGCCAACGACTTTGACCGCAACGCCATTGCCGTAGTCGCGCCGCGCCTGCGCGGGATTCGTGGTGGGCAGCTGGGCTTTTTGAATCGCGATTTGGTGCGTGAACTGGCACCAGCGATTGACGCGGGCACTCCCTATACGGCAGTCGTTGCAGATATCACCGGCGGCACTGCTGCTGATGACAGCGAAAAGCACTCGCGGGGGGTCAACGTGTTGATTGCACGTGCCGACGCAGACGCAGCGGCAGTAGTAGGTGCAGATACGGGCAAAGCGCAGCGCGCCCACCTGGACGGACTCCCTCTGGAAAGCTTGCACGACGAGCTACGACAGGTCTTTATTGGGGAGAATACGCTTCATGCGGCGCAGGCTGACACGCTGCAGTCGCTGGCGCAGGGGCACAATACTCTGACGGTTATGGCGACGGGGCGCGGCAAGTCGCTGATTTTTCACATGCACGCTGCGGTGACGGCGATTAAGCAGCGCAAACCCAGCATTTTTGTCTATCCTTTGCGTGCGCTGGTCTCTGACCAGGCCTTTCATCTAGAGCAGGCTTTTGCAAAGGTGGGCATACAGATTGCCGTCATCACCGGCGAGACTGACGTTGCTCAGCGCGAGGACAGTTACGCGCAGCTGTCTGCTGGTCACATCGACATTGTGCTGACCACACCTGAATATCTGCATTTTCACGCCGAATCTTTTGCACAGGCAAGCGATGTTGGCTTTGTCGTGATTGACGAGGCTCACCATATTGGACAGTCAAAAGCGGGCAACAGGCCAGCATACGGGGCCATTGGTCAGGCAATTGAAAAACTGGGCAGCCCTGTGACTTTGGCGGTGACAGCCACGGCAGGAACAGAAGTCGCAGCACGCATTTGCGAAACGCTACACATTAACAAGCGTGTCCTTGACCCGCATGTGCGCGAGAACCTGCATGTGGTCGACAAGCGTGCCGCCGGCAAGGGCAACAGCAATTTTAAGCACAGTGACTTCAAGCAAAATTATCTGCTACAGCTAGCAGAAACAACGACCCTTGCTGATGGCAGCAAGCTGGTTGTCTATGTGAACTCGCGGGCAGAATCGGTGCGGCTGGCGCGCAGCATCAGAAAGACCCTGCCCGACCTTGCCTGGAAGACAGCCTTTTACAATGGCGGCATGAAGCGCGATGAACGCGCCGAGGTCGAAAAACGCTTTCGCGAGGGCGACATTCAGGTTGTCATTGCTACCTCTGCTTTTGGCGAGGGGGTCAATATTCCTGACATTCGCAATGTTGTGCTGTTTCACTTCCCTTTTTCTGCTGTCGAGTTTAACCAGATGTCGGGTCGCGGCGGGCGCGACGGTAAACCCGCTTACATTCACCTGCTGTTTAGCGAAGAAGACGCCAGCATTAACCGCTTTATCCTGCTGCCCCTAGCCCCCCCGCGCCTGTCCCTAGCAGCGCTGTACAAAGTCCTGCGCACACTGACCGCAGAGTGGGGCAATGGCTTTAAAATCACCAACCGCGAACTAGCAGAACTGGGCAACGACCAATTGCGACAAAGCGGTGCCTTTGATAACAAGACAAAGGGAAAAGAGAGGCGGCGGAGTGCGTCCAGCACCGCAACACCCCCCTCAGCAGAGGCAGAGGTGCAAGTCCTCCGTGAAGAAAGTGTGTCGCAGGGATTGGGCATTTTTCGCGAACTGGGTCTGGTGACCACTGCTGGTCATTCCTCTGCTAGAACCATTACGCTAGTCCAGGACGCAGCCAAAGTTGACCTGCAATCAAGCGTCCGCTATAGGGAAGGACAGGACGAACAGGCAGACTTTGAAGAGTTTCGCCGCTGGGCACTGTTATCGACCGCAGAGCAGCTGCGCAAGCGTTTTACCCGACCAATTCTGCCAGAATAAATGCCCAATCATGAACATTTCGTGGAAGTAGGCCCACTGGTATTATAATTTTCACCTACACCAGAAATGGTGCTGTTGTGCGTGAAATAATTGCAATGACTGTACCATGCAAACGACACCCAAACGAAAGTGAGACTGCCATGACCGCCAAACGTTATACCCCAAAATCTGACGGGGGGGGGGGGGCTCCCAAAAAAACCAAGCTTAATGCTGCTATTGGAAGAAATTTTTCTTCTTG
>WREJ01000055.1 GCA_009779395.1 Coriobacteriia bacterium | reverse complement strand
TACTGCACTTACCGTACCTATGCAAATACTGGGAGAAGCTACCAACAGAGCAGCATTTACCAATGAACATACAGCTGTCATAGAGGCAGGACTAGACATTGGCAACTTTGGTTCAGCCTTGTTGCTGATGGCGATTGTAGGTCTGATTGTGATGGTCACTGTGACCAGACGCGGCAGACGTGAGATAGAGTTGCAAGTGCTGACGCACTAACATACACCTTGTGCAGAGATCCCAGGTCGAGTCTGGGGTGACGGGGTAGAGAATCAACAGTAGGGGCGCGCCGGATGGCGCGCCCCTACTAATTACAGCCAACTCTGTCCCAATATGCTATACTATCCAATCGTGTCTTTTGTTAAGATGAGAAGAGGATTTGAGTTATGGATGTCATTCGCGCTTTGGAACAGCAGCAGATTCGAGATGACCTGTCTGAATTCCAGGTAGGCGATAACGTAAAGGTTCACTACAAAATTGTTGAGGGTAGTCGTGAACGTATTCAGATTTTTGAGGGTCGCGTGATTCGTCGCCATGGTGCGCTGAACCGCGAGACTTTTACGGTGCGCAAGATTAGCTTTGGCGTTGGGGTCGAGCGTACCTTCCCCGTGAACTCGCCAAAGATTGAAAAGGTCGAGATTGTCAGCCGCGGCAAGGTCAGTAGCTCGAAACTGTACTACCTGCGCGACAAAGTGGGCAAGGCAGCACGCCTGAAAGAACAAAAGTACTAGGCAAAGTTGCCACTTAGCTGTCTGCACGCCAGATGAATCAGCAAGCTGCGACAACAGACACTGCAAGCACTGACAGCACTACCCAGTGCACTAAAAATAATCGCACGGTAAAGCGTCTCGATTCTGTCGAGACGCTTTTTGCGTATGAACGCCAGCTGTACCAGGCGGGTGCTACGACCATTGTCTGCATTGACGAGGTTGGTCGGGGCGCGCTCGCAGGCCCGGTCAGTGCGGCGGCGGTGGTGCTGGGTGCCGACTGGCAGCCGGTCGAAGGTATCGCTGATTCCAAGCAACTGACGGCGAAAAAACGTGAGGAACTGGCACATAAGCTGGCGGAGTCTGTCCAGCTATGGCAGGTCGCTCATGTGGATGCTGCCTATATTGACCAGTGGGGGATAATGGTCGCACTCCGCCGGGCAATGCTACTTGCCCTTGAAGGCCTGCAGCTACAGGGAAGTCCTGACCAGGTGCTGATTGACGGGTTGCCGATGAGACTGTTCGACCGTGAAACTGCCATTGTCAAAGGGGACGCGACTATCGCCGGCATTGCCGCTGCATCAATACTTGCAAAAGTCGAGCGTGACCGCCTGATGTGTGTCGCCGATGAGCAATATGGTGGCTACGGCTTTGCTTCAAACAAGGGTTATGGCTCGGCAAAACACCGTGCCGCCATCATTTCTGAGGGTTTTTCGCCCCTTCATCGGCGCAGTTTTTGCCAAAAAATACTACAAAGCAGCAATTCTTTCGACCTTTAGCATTATTTTTGATATTTTTTTGCACTTTATTCTGGCGTGCCGCAAGCCTTTTATCCACAGAAAAACAGCCGTTCTGACCTGCATTTTTAATCGACACTTAATCAATCCTTAATAGATTTTTAAGCGAAATTTAAGCGATTTTTAATGAAAATTTAAGCGATGTTTAATCAATCTTTAATCGCCTCTCGCTATGATTAGCCCGGAGGTGGATTATGACGATGACAGTAAAAGCGAAAAAGCAAACAGATAGCAGCACACAAGCAGTCAAGAGCAAGCCCACGCAACCAGCGCGCGACAAGCAGAACAAGCGCAAAAGGATGGGCAGGCGTGGTGAAACAGCAGCCTGTGAGTTTCTGGTCAGGCAGGGGTTGAAAATAATCGACCGCAATTGGCGCTGTGGTTACGGCGAAGCAGATATTATTGCGCTAGACGGTCACACCTTGGTTTTTTGTGAGGTGCGCACAAAGGGCAGCACAAAACAGGGCAGCCCCGCAGAATCAATCACCGACAAAAAGCGCGAACGCTACGACAAGCTAATTCAGGTCTATCGTAGCCGTACCGCTATTCGCCATACTGCTGTGCGTTTTGATTTTATTGGCATCTTTGTAGACGAGGACAAAAAAGCGGCGCGCCTGCATTATTTGCGCAATGCCTAAAGGACACAACTCATGGACGTACTCACTTTGGAAAAAACAGCAGAAAGCACCCTAGCTGCGCCAGATGCATTAGACAAGATGCCAGAGGTATTAGAAAGCGTAGCAAACACAGCAGGGGAGTCAGAAAAAACGCTGCCAAAAAAGATAAACACCAGCCGCTACAGCGAGGTGACTTCGGCGGGGATGCGCGGTGTTTGTGCAAAGCGGGTCAGCGTGCAGGTGCATCTGACTTCGGGGCTGCCCAAGTTTCATATTGTGGGTCTGGGTGACACAGCGGTCAAAGAATCGCATCGTCGTGTTACAGCTGCCCTAAAAAACAGCGGATTTTCGGTGCCTGACGGAGTGATTACCGTCAACCTAGCACCGGCTTTGCTGCACAAATCGGGTACGGGATTTGACCTGCCCATCGCGCTGGGAATACTGATGGCAGACGGCGCGTTGCCCAAAGACAGCTTTGACGACTGCCTGGTCATAGGCGAGCTGGGTCTAAACGGTGCCATCTCGAACGTGCGCGGCATGGTGGGCTTTGGCATGCTTGCCCGCAAGCTAAACAAGACCCTCATCTGCGCGGACACCAGCATTTTCGAGGGTCTCCTTGACCTGTCGGTGCTTCAGATGCAGCATCTGGACAGCTTTACTGACAGCTCTGCTGCGCAAGCACGCAGCTTAAGCCTCGAGGGAGGGCGTCCAGTACCGCAGACTGTTCATAATTGTGGCGACTACGCCGAGGTACTAGGTCAGCAGCAGGCGGTGCGCGCACTGACTATTGCTGCTGCCGGTCAGCACAACATACTGATGGTCGGTCCTCCGGGAACGGGCAAAACTATGCTGGCATCGCGCCTGCCCACCATTTTGCCAAAGCTTACCTCTGATGAACTGATCGAGACGGCTCTCGTGAATTCTGTAGCAGACGTCCCCTTTGACCACCGCAGACGGCAGCGACCCTTTCGCGCGCCGCACCATAGCTCGACAACCGTTGGCATTGTCGGGGGAGGAAACCCCGTGCGCCCCGGCGAGGCTTCACTGGCACATAATGGCGTACTCTTTCTTGACGAGATGCCCCAGTTTTCGCAGCATTGCCTGCAATCTTTGCGCCAACCTCTCGAGGACGGTACCATTCGCATTGTGCGCGCTAGTGGTTCACTTAGTTTTCCAGCACATATCATGCTGGTTGCTGCGGCAAATCCCTGTCCCTGTGGCTATCTGGGTGACCAGACAAAGAACTGCCGCTGCCTGCCAGCACAAATCGAACAGTACCAGAACCGCATTGGCGGGCCGCTGATGGACCGCTTTCAGATGTTTGTGACGGTGTCACGCCCCGACCCCAATCGCTTTTTTGAAAGGCGACAGAGTAGTACTGACCAGCCAACATCACAAATGCTGGCACAACAGGTTAATGTGGCGCGTGACTTTGCCGCAGCAAGTGGTCACGGCTTCAGCCGTGATTTAAGCCGCGAAGAGCTGTGTTCGCCAGACTTAATCGACACACAAGCACTGGAATTGCTGCGGACAGCAGCCCAGCGATTAGAGCTTTCTGGTCGCTCGATTGTGGGCACACTCCGCCTGGCGCGCACTATTGCTGATATGGGACAGAGCGCACAAGTTGGCAGCGCGCACTTAAGCGAAGCACTGTCGTATCGAAAAACCTGGAGCAGCGATGACTAAAAAATCACGATTCGAACTAGGGCTAAGCGACGCCGACTATCCTGAAGTCTTGCTGCAGCGGCAGAGCGCGCCGACTACTCTCTATGGGGTGGGGAGGGAGGACGCCCTGCGACCAGGCATTGCCATTATTGGGGCACGTAACGCGACCCCCTATGGATTGCGCATTGCAGCCCTCATTGCGACCTGGGCAGTCGAGCTGGGATATGTGGTCTATTCCGGCGGTGCGCGTGGTTGCGACCAGGCAGCACACAAGGGAGCACTTGAGGCAGGGGGCAGCACCGTTGTTGTTATGGGTTGTGGGGCAGATTTGGTCTATCCGACGGGCGCAAAGCAGCTGTTTGACCGCATTGCACAAAATGGTGCGGTGATATCAGAACACCCCTGGAAAACGCCCCCGATGAAGCACCGCTTTGTGCAGCGCAATCGCCTGATTGCTGCGCTGTCTGATCTGGTTGTTGTCACCGAGGCACGTCTGCCTAGTGGCACGCTTTCGACCGTGCATCACGCGCTTGATTTGGGAGTACCTATTGCTGCCGTTCCTGGTTCCATACTCTGCCTAGAATCTGCTGCCCCAAATCGTCTGATTAGCGAGGGGGCTTTTCCTCTCTGTTGTCGTGACGACCTGCAGTTGGCATGCAATTTGATAGGTTCGCGCGCTGACGTTGGTACCTTATACCGCGATTTTACACAGGCAGACAGTGATGACGTGGCAGAAGAATCGCATGCGGGAAAGATTTTTGCCGCCTGTTGCAGTATGCCGTCTTTGCCCGATGAACTTGCCGAAGAGCTGGGGCTGTCACTTGCTGAAATCCTCGAGGTGCTGGGGCATTTCGAGGTGCAGGGTAAAGTCATCCGTCATACAGACGGTCGCTACACCGGCGAAGGGAGCGCTGTCTTATGTTAAAGACCGAAAGCAAAGTGAGACGAGGCAGTCCATCGCAGCAACAGGTGCTGCCCTCACAAAAGCAGGCGCTATCTGCCACGCAGCAACAGACGCTGATAACTATTGCCGGCATTGACCGCAAGGTTGGTACAACGCATCTGGCATTGTCCCTTGCCCTGAAAGCCAGCGCACGCGGGCTTAGTTGCGGCGTCATTTTGCAGCCAGACAGCTTTGAGTCCCTTAAACAGTGCTACGTCTTGTCGGTACGCAAAGAAAACCCCGAGGGTTGCAGTTCTGCACGACAATTCGCATCCTTTGCAGGAATCAGCATCATGTGTGGAGTCTTGCCCGGCGATCTGGACGGCTTTCAGCTACTGGTATGGGATTGCGGGCTTCTTGGCGAAAGCAAGCGACGATTTGCAAGCGGTGACCTCTGCTGTGTGGTCAGTGGCGGCCAGGCCTGGGAACTTGCTCCGCTTAACGCGCTGCTGCTTGCGACCAGCTACGAAGACCTGGGCAACTATGTTGTCTGCATACGGGGCATCGACCAGGACGACTTTGACTACATTTGCCAGCAGATGGCAGGAAAACTTCCCTGTGTCTTTGTGCAGCACAAGCCAAAGTGGAGTGACCTGACCCTACGCGAGGACCTCGTCACTTTGCTGCGGCTGATTGGGCACTGATGACAGCTGATTTCCCCCCAAGAGCTTTTTTGAGAGAGGAGTACGTCCATGAAACAGGCATTACTGCCCCAGCGACGTAATTTGCTGCTTGTGCAGCGTGACGAAATCGAATCGCAGCAAGCTCAGCAGCAGCGCAAAGCAGAAAAACAGCAGCACAAAAGTCTCAAACAGCTGCAGCGACAAAAGCTGCTGCAGCGGCCGCTGGTCAAGCTGTTTGGCAGCCTTAGCAGCGCGCTTTGGGCAGTTGCTGTCTCGCTGGCTTTGACCCTGTCGGCAAGTTATCTGGTCAAGCACCCCTACGCCTTTGACGCGCTGCTACGGTCCTTTCGACAGCACCTAGGCATTAGTCTTGCTGGTGCTCTGCCTGCGCCGCCTTCTGCGACGTGGCAGAGCAATGGACGCGGCGCGCCCGATGCACGGCAGCTGTCCGTCCGAGACGCCAGCCTGCAGGTCGAGCGAAAAATGCGCGCGGATTATCTGGACGACCACGACAGGATTATCGAGGTACTGGGTAGGTCGCGCCCGCAGTCGGTTGCTGGTTACGTAGGTGTGTTGACGCTGCGGCGTGTCGAGGTCACGCCCTACATAGGCATACGCAGCGAGCAGGCAGACCGTCTGGTAGAGTTTGACCAATTGCCCAGCAACGATGTTGCGCTTTTACCGACTCATCAGGACTTTAGCCTGCGCTGTGACCAGGTGTTTGGCGCACATCGTCAGGTGTCGCTGACTGCTGCAGAATGGTACTGGCAGGTAGATGACTACGATGAATTTGGTCTGCCGCAGTGCTACAGCGCGCAGGTGGTCTATCGCGGCGAAGAACGCTGGCTGGATTACACCGCACTGCTGGTGACAGCCCACTACGAAGGGCAGATTTTCAGCGAGATTTCTTCCAGCGGCGACCAGAATAGAACAATCACGACCCTGCCTGTAGAATCCTCTGAGCCTGCAGACAACAGCGACATCGAGATTATTGTTAATCAGGCGGTACCAGAAATCGCCGCCAATTACCCTGATGACCCTTCCCCCGACGAGGCAAGGGGTGGCACTTCTCCCTGGCTGCCCCTTGCCCTCGCCAGTTTAGCAACAACAACCGCAGGCGCATCAGCAGCAGCTGTGGTCTACTACAAAAGACGCAAAAAGCAGCAGCAAGCTCCCACCACAGAGGGGGAGGAGGACATCCATGACTAAAGCAGTATTGCCTTTCTGTATAGACAATGATAGTATGTTGTCTATACAGAAAGGAGCAATCATGTCTAAGTCTACAAAAATGGTTACCTTCAAGGCAGATGCACAGGTAAAAGAGGACTTCGATGCCTTTTGTCGTGAGGTGGGACTGACGGTGACAGGTGCTCTGACGCTTTTTATGAACACCGTTGTCAGAGAGCGCAGAATACCCTTTGAAATCACGGCTGACCCCTTTTACTCGTCTGCAAACATGCGCGTGTTAGACCAGTCAATAGCCGCCGCCGACCGAGGAGAATTTGCCGCTACAACAGAACCCAAAGATTTCGACAGCATGATAGCAGGGCTCTAGGTGGCACGCTTTAGATACACATCGCAAGCTCTGAAAGACTTGAAAGACTACAAAAAGGCTCATAACAAAACAGCCCTTGTGACCATCAAGGATATCCAGTGCGAAATTGCAAAAAATCCCTTTGCGCTTACGGGGAAGTACAATCCCGAGCGACTGAAAGGGAATCGTTCGGGGTGGTATTCACGGCGAATAAATCGCTGCGACCGCTTTGTCTACCGGCCTCTTTCAGGTGGCACAGTTATAGACGTGGCGCAGTGCAAAGGTCATTACGACGACAAGTAAGACAGGTAAATAACCACAAAAAGTGAGCATTTAATGCAGAGTATGACCAGCGTGCTAGAATCTTTCGGTTGGTAATACAGTACCATCTAACCTGTAACCGAAACGAAAGTGAGACTGCCATGACCCTTAGAATTCCCAAATTCCGTGGGGGGGG
>WREJ01000054.1 GCA_009779395.1 Coriobacteriia bacterium | reverse complement strand
AAGGTATCGTTTCTTTCACTAATGCGATAGGTAAAGAGGCCAGGTTGCGAGAAGTTTACCGTATTTCCTAGCAAAACATCAGAGACTTTTGTCACGGTTCGTACGTCACCTGTCACTGTTGCCACATCTGAAGGTGAGAACACAAGATTAGGCACCGCAATTGCTGGCAGCATATGCGCCTGATCTGTTTCAATGTTAAAGCTGTAGGGTGCAATGTCAAAGGCAAATTCCGTGTCTGGTGTTATTGTTCCCACGGGCATTTGCAGGTTTTTGTTTATTGCAATGTCGATTTCTGATGCTGCTGGTGGAATGACCGTACCTGTTGTGAAGGTCCAGCTGTGTGGCGTCATTGCTTCACCACTTACTGCGCAGACAAAGCCTGAAACTATTACTTCATGCAAAGTATCAGATACAAAGAGCGTGAGAGGTACGGTGAGCACCGAGTTATTACCCCTGTCACCACCGGGGTCAGCACTAGTAGAGGCACGCCAGGTCGCAGATGCAAGATTTACTGTTGCACCATTATCCAAGGTGATAGTACCCGCTACTGTTGGGTTCATTTCACGGTCGAAAAAGATGCTGATGTGTGTGGTGCTTGTTTCAGTAATGTCTGTAGCATCTGCTGTTGGCAGTGTTGCTATAACTATTGCTTCTGGTGGTTCAGGTTCAAACCCCAGTTCAAAGCCAGCACCGATGAGGGTGGGGACGTAACGAGTGGTAGTGTCATTGAGACCTAACTGGCCGCTATTATTCCAGCCCCATCCCCACAAATCACCATTTGTTCTCATGCCGAGAGAATGAATGCCATCAGTAGCAGCATCAGCCAGCAGCCAATCAGTAGCAGTACCTACTTGTACGGGCGTTTGATTGCCTATTGCAGTACCGAGTCCTGCTGCGCCAAGGTCGTTACTTCCCCATGACCAGAGCGTGCCATCTGACCTGATAGCAAGGGAGTGACCCGTTGGTACTGTAAACTCACCTGCTGCAGACACCTGCGTCCAATTAGTAGCAGTGCCTACTTGTGCAGGTGTGTTTTGACTGCCTGACCCAGTACCCAGTCCTGTTCTGCCATTTGCGTTATGTCCCCATGCCCAGAGGGTACCGTCTGATCTAATGGCAAGGGAGTGACTACCTCCTGCAGAAACTGATGTCCAGTTAGTAGCAGTACCTATCTGTGCCGGTGTTAGTTGATTGCCTGTTGTTGTACCCAGTCCTGTTCTGCCACTTCCGTTAGTTCCCCATGACCAGAGGGTGCCATCTGATCTGATGGCAAGGGAGTGCTCACTTCCTGCAGACACTTGCGTCCAGTTAGTAGCAGTGCCTATCTGTGCCGGTGTTAGTTGATTGCCTGTTGTCGTACCAAGTCCTGTTCTGCCATTTCCGTTATGTCCCCATGACCAGAGCGTACCATCTGCTGCAATGGCAAGGGAGTGCAACTGTCCTGCAGACACCTGTGTCCAGCTAGTAGCAGTGCCTACCTGTGCAGGTGTTGGTTGATTGCCTGTAATAGTACCTCGTCCCGTTCTGCCATTTGCGTCACTTCCCCATGCCCAGAGAGTGCCGTCTGATCTGATGGCAAGGGAGTGGTCCTGTCCTGCAGATACCTGTGTCCAGTTAGTTGCAATACCTACTTGAGTAGGCACAAGGGTATTGCTGTTCACAGCGATACCCAATCCTGTTCTGCCAGATAGGTTAAGTCCCCATGACCAGAGGGTACCATCTGCTTTAATAGCGAGAGAGTGCTGATGTCCTGCAGAAAAGGTCGTTGCCTCAGGTCGAATGGTTGAACTCGAAAGTGATGAAAATCCACCAGAAACCACAGCTGGTGCTTCATTTGGTGCAAATGCATCATCTGCTGGTGACAACATATTTTGAACATGAGTAATAACGGGATCAAGAACTGACTGAACCGCCACAGAATTCGCTGCCGCTAAAAAGGGTAGTGCAAGAAGAAAAATCGCTGCAATTAGCAACGTTAACCTAGGTTTTTCTGAGAGCCCCCCCCCCCCCACGGAATTTGGGAATTCTGACGGTCATGGCAGTCTCGCTTTCGTTTCGGTTACAGGTCAAATGGTATTGTTTCATTAACCGACTAATAGTAGCAGCTGTGGTCGTACTTCCTCAAAATGTTCATGTTTTTGTGAAAATTGGTGCTTTTAACAGGCACCTCAGGGTGCGTTGTGAGTGAGCTGCCACTATCACCAACAACCCCCAGAGTGCTCCAGACGTCCAAGATCCAGGAGGCTTGAAAAATCAAAAACGCTAAGCGTACTAAGCTACTCGTGCGTTTTTTATTTTTCAAACGACGCCGAGATTGGACGTCTGGTGCGCTCTGGTGGCGATGTCCTGGCGATAAAATGCCCCCTCGAACTCAATCTGCTCCACACTGCGATAAGCAGCGGCGATTGCCTGTTCAAAGGTTGGGGCTAATGCAGTGACATTTATTACGCGGCCGCCTGCAGTTACGACTTCAGCCAGACCGTGTGCATCTTCTTGTAGTTTTGTTCCGGCGTGGTAGACCTTGATTGTTGCATCATCGCTGCTGTGCTGGGCCTGCTCAAAGCCAGTGATAGGAAAGCCCGTCTCTACGGCTGCTGGATAGCCTTTGCTTGCTATGACTACGGTAACACCTACTGCGTCTGTAAACTCGAGGCTAGTTCCTGCTAGCTCGCCGCGTGCTGTTTTTAGCATCACGCTTGCGAGGTCAGTTTTCAGACGTGGCAGCAGTACCTGTGTCTCGGGGTCACCAAAACGCACGTTGTATTCCAGCACCTGCGGGCCTTCCGCCGTCAGCATAAAGCCGGCGTACAATATGCCGCGATAGTCGATGTCTGCCTGTGCCAAGGCATCTGCTGTGTGCTGCAAAATGTCAGTCATCTGGGCTAGCTGCTCATCAGTGACCGATGGTACGGGAGAGTACGCGCCCATGCCTCCTGTGTTAGGCCCCTGGTCACCCTCTCCCACGCGCTTATGATCTTGCGAGGGAGCAAGGGGCAACACCGTTGTCCCGTCCACAAAAGCAATCATCGAACACTCGTCACCACGCAGGCAAGCCTCGATGACTACCGTAGTGCCCGAATCACCAAAACGACCGTCAAAGCATTCGTCAACAGCATTTCGTGCCTCTTCAAGAGTTGCCGCAACCGTCACACCTTTGCCTGCAGCCAGGCCATCTGCCTTGACCACAACGGGCGCGCCAAAATCTTCCAGACAGGCGTAGGCCGCCTCGCGTTCGTCTGCCGCATATACTGCATAGGCAGCAGTCGGGATGCCGTTTTCAAACATAAAGTCTTTGCTAAACTGCTTTGAGCCTTCTAGTTGCGCGCCTGCCATGCTAGGACCAAAGACGGCAATGCCTGCCGCCCGCAGCTCGTCAGCAAGACCTGCGACTAGTGGATCCTCGGGGCCAACCACCACCAATTGAATATCGTTCATCAGCGCAAAACGTAGTTCAGCAGATGCGTCAGAGTGCAGGTCAAGCTCCTCCGCCTCGATACTTTCGTCATCCGCTAACAGCGACAGGTCAACGTTGACCGCTTTTTCTTGCAGAGCAGTCCCTCCATTACCGGGGGCAACATAGATGGTTTCAACCTGAGGAGAGGCAGCAAGACCGCAGGTGATGGCATGCTCGCGCCCGCCCGACCCAATCACTAAAATGTTCATTTAGTTGCTCCTGTTACGTTGCAGAAAGCCGCGATGGATGGTTTGCTCGCGGTCGGGGCCTACAGCAATCATAGTCACCGGCACGCCCGCCAATTCTTCCAGTCGTTTGATGTATGCCTGGGCAGCCGGAGGCAAGTCATCAAAGTGACGGCAGCCGCTGATGTCAACGTTCCAGCCGGGCATTTCTTCATAGACAGGCTGGGCGTGATGAAAGGCACTTTGGTGACCGGGTACGGTCGTGTAGGTCTGGTCAAGGTGTTTGTAAGCAACACAAATCTTGATGGTCGGGAACTCTGACAGAATGTCGAGTTTGGTAATGCACAGGTCAGTCAGACCATTAACCTGCACAGCATATTTGGTAATAACCGCATCATACCAGCCAGCGCGGCGGCGGCGACCTGTTGTTGTACCGTACTCGCGACCAACCTCGATAAAGGTATCACCGTCTGCACAGGACAGCTCGGTCGGGAAAGGACCCGATCCTACCCGCGTAATATAGGCTTTTGCAATACCTAGAACGCGATTTATTTTGGTTGGTCCAACTCCAGCGCCCACCGCAGCACCACCAGCTGTCGGATTAGACGAGGTCACAAAGGGATAGGTACCGTGATCAATGTCAAGCAGAGTACCCTGCGCACCCTCAAACAAAACCCAGTCGTCTTTATCAAGGGCATCGTTAATAAGCGGACTGGTGTCAGCAATGTAGGGTTTCAGACGCTGTGCGTACTGCTGGTATTCTGTTGCGATGTCATCAACAGTATAGGTAGGCAGACCATAGACCTTTGCCAAGATGTCGTTTTTCTCGATAAGTGCTGCAGCCACCTTTTCACGAAAGATGCTGCGGTCAAACAAGTCTTGCATGCGCAGACCCATGCGTGACACTTTGTCAGAATAAGCAGGACCAATGCCGCGTTTTGTTGTACCAATAAGGTTTGCACCCAGCCGGTGTTCGCTGGCTGCATCAAGGTCACGGTGATAGGGCATAATCAGGTGCGCGTTCGAGCTAATAACCAGACGCTCGCAGCTAATTCCCTCTGATTCCAGCCGGTCAATCTCGTCAATCAAGACTTTCAGGTCAAGAACACAGCCATTGCCAATGACAGGCGTCACATTGTCATACATAATGCCGCTAGGAATCAGGTGCAGCTGCAACTTGCGGTCACCAACAATAACGGTGTGACCGGCATTGTTGCCCCCCTGAAAACGCGCCACATAATCGTAGTCGCGTGATAAAAGATCGGTTATTTTACCCTTGCCCTCATCGCCCCACTGGGCACCTAACAAGACCACACCTGGCATGTAAATCTGTCTCCTCTGCTACAGAACTGCTTGAAACTGCCCCAACAGCTTCATTATCTCACAGTAACGACGCCCACAATGTCTTAGCGCGCACTGGGATTGGTAAATCCCTCTACTACGTAGGTTCCGCTGCGCTGGTCCTTGCTGATGTCGATATAACCCTTCGCCTGGGCATCTTCTAGCAGCTGATTAAACGAGCGATAACCATAACCACGTTCAGAGAACTGCGGCTGCTTGCGCCTGATGGTGTCCTTTACCAGCGAGCTGTGCAGCTTTGTTGTGTTTTCGCGCTGCATTGCATCAATAGTCTCGAACAGCAGCTTATAAGCAGGACGCTGCTTACGACTGACGTTGTCGCCAAGTTTAGGCATCTCTTTGCTGCTGCCAATGTCGTCGTAAAAAATGAACTCGTCGCAGTTGTTTGCAAGCAAATCACTGGTCGAATCTTTTAGGCCGACGCCAATAATGGTCTTGCCGTTCTCGCGCAGCTTACTGACCAAAGGCAAAAAGTCGCTGTCACCCGAGACAATCACGTAAGTGTCAATATGGTCTTTTTGAAAGCCCATTTCAAGGGCGTCCACGACCAGACGAATATCCGCCGAGTTCTTGCCCGTCATATAGCGGTCGGGAATCTCTATCAGTTCGACGCCCTGTTCATGCAGCGCGGTCACGTATTCGGGAAAACGCTGCCAGTCGCAGTAAGCGCGCTTGGCAACAATCTTTCCTTTCTCGACCAGACGCTCGAGGACAATCTTCATGTCCAGCTTTTCAGTGCGTTTGCGCCGCCGCCCATTAGTAGAGGGCTGAATGCCCAAAGCTAAATTTTCAAAATCAATAAAAACGGCAAGTTGTGCCTGTTCTTGTCCCATTGTTAGTTCCTTTCACTATTTAATCTATCGTGATGCCCTTATGTTTTTTGACCAGTTGTAGCTGTTTCTCAAACAGTGAGCGTTCCAATCCTACGGGATAGCGATGTGGCTGCATAAAGCGCTTGTGGCTTTCATCAAGTGCCCGTAGGTTCGCAAGGCTGCTTTCGCGAATCTGATGGATGTCGCCTGTGCTGGTCATGGCTCTGCCACCCTCAAACAAAGGCTGCAGTAGTTCCTCCCAGTGCATGTCAGGGCTAAAACTTTTCTGGCGGGTCAAATCCTGCGGGTCAACAATAGTCGCGTCTGTTTTGGCACAGGGCGGGTTCTCTAGGTCATAAATCATGTCACCCACAGGGCTGCCATTGGCATCAAAGTAGCGGCGTACCCCCTGCAGACCCGGTGTGCTGGTCTTTGACGCCTGGTCAGAGACCTTTAGTTTGGGCTCCCAAGTTGTTGCGCCAGGTTTTTTCAGTGCCGTCATCTTGTAGACACCGCCCAGTGCCGACTGGCTGCCACCTGTTGCCAGGCGTGTTCCGACTCCCCATGAATCAATCAGCGCACCCTGTTCTTTTAGGCTGGCAATGGTGTATTCGTCCAGGTCATTGCTCACAAAAATCTGCGCGTCCTGCAATCCCGCAGCATCAAGCATCTCGCGCGCACGTTTTGACAGCCACGCCAAATCTCCCGAATCCAGACGAATCCCACTAAAATCACCACCCGCCGCTTTTAGCTGCGCCCCTGCACGAACCGCCTGCTTTATGCCATTCAGTGAATCGTAGGTATCAACCAACAACACCGAGTTATTGGGGGAAGAGTGCGTCCATGCCTCGAAAGCGTCTTCTTCGTGGTCAAATGCCATCACCCAAGAATGCGCATGGGTGCCCGCAACAGGAATGTCAAAACGTCTGGCAGCCTCGATGTTCGAGGTTGCGCTGCAACCGCCCACATAGGCTGCACGACTGGCTGTTGCTCCTCCATCAGGTCCCTGTGCACGGCGCAGACCAAATTCCAAGACGGGGTCACCGTCTGCAGCACTGTAGCAGCGCGCCGCCTTGGTGGCAATCAGGGTCTCGAAGTTCAGGCGGTTCATCAGTGCTGTTTCGATCAGTTGACAGCTAATCAGCGAACCTGTCACCCGCGCCAGAGGCTCGCCAGCAAACACGATGCTACCTTCTGCAGCAGCAGCAACATCGAAATCCATGCGCAGTGCGCCCAGCATCTGTAAAAAATCATCAGCAAACAGCCTGCTGCCGTCCGCTGCTTTCAGTGTCGCCAGCCACTGGCAATCCTCATCGCTAAATCCCCAATTCAGCAGATAGTCACGCAAGCCCTCAACACCCGCAAACAAAGCAAAGCCGCCGCGAAAAGGGTTCTCGCGAAAACTATAGACAAAGGACGCCTGCGCATCTTTTAGACCAACGCGGTAATACCCCTGCGCCATGGTCAGCTGGTACAAATCAATCAAAAGCGGGTTGCTCATAGCAGCCTATCTAAAATCTCGTTGACCACCTGCGGGTTCGCCTGCCCCTTT
>WREJ01000053.1 GCA_009779395.1 Coriobacteriia bacterium | reverse complement strand
TGGTTGGCAGGACTTGCCACCGTCAGTGTGTAACTAAGCGTCAGCGGAGCCGGTCCAAGAATCGATGTTTGGTCGGTGATGTTCCAGGTAAGTTGTGTGCCGCTTTGCGACAGTCCTGCTGGCAAAGGTCCCTCGACAATAAACTCGCCAATGTCATCGACAATCTCGACAAAGACGCCACCTGCCATGGCGGTAAGAGGATTGGTCGTAACGCCATCGACCAGATAGGGACGCGCCCAAGCAGAAAGGGTCACGGTAATGGTTCCGTCAGGCTCTCCTGCTTCGGTATTGTAAACAATGGATTTGCTGGTGCGTACTTCACCAGGGGCAAGCGGCGGAGAAGTCAAAGACGCAGGAGGAAGAGTCGATCCAGAACTGGCATCACTTGTCGGCCCCGTACCAGTACGAATAGTCAGTCCGTCCAGTGACGGGTCAATCGCCAAGGCAATGCTCGCAAAGATGCCAATGCCCAACAGCAGTACCGCAAAAGCTATAACTGCCTTCTTTTTGGACAGCATCCTTTTGGACAGTCTCCCCAATGGTTTTTTGGGCAGTCGGGCGGTTAGCTGCTGGGTCATCTTGGTCGTCTTTTTAATAAGCACGGTGGCTCTTTTTTTAATCGTTGTAATCATCGTAGTATCCATAAGCGTGGTTTTGCTCTACTTCCGTTTAATCGCATGTGCTACTCAATTGTATTTCCTATCTGCGAGTTTCACAAAAATAGTGTAGCGGATTCATAAAACAGCTACATCGCATTGACAGAAAACTGTTCCTTTCAGCCGCGTCTTTTTCTGCTAGTTTTTGCCCTACTATTTTAGCTGCTTTTCCAGTCTAATACGACCGGCAACGTCCGATAGGCGACGCATACGATGATTGAGCGCCGACTTTGACAAAGGTGGTATGGCTGCTTCACCCAGCTCACGCAGCGAAACTTCGGGATTTCGCAGGCGCAGGCGCGCAAAATCGGCCAGTGCTGGTGCCAGCGAATCTAGACCCACGCTGCTTTCGATTAGCTTGATATCTGCCAGTTGCGACAGTGCCGCCTCGCTTGCTTTTGCCTGATTGGCGATTTCTGCGTTCACGCGACGGTTCACGTCATTGCGATACGACTTGATAATACGCACGTTTTCTGTCTCGAGCAGTGCTTTGTGAGCACCCACCAAAGCAAGAAAATCGATTATTGGTTCTGCTCCCTTTAGATAGACCGTCCATGCTCCGCGCCGGGCAATCACACGGCCGCCGCCAGTAAAGCGTGCCATCAAGGCTGACAGCTCGGTCGCAAGGGTTTCGGTGTGCGCACGAATCTCGAAATGGTAGTCGCCCTGCGGACTGGCAATAAAACCCGCGCCCAAAAAGGCTCCTCGCAAATACGCAATGGCACAGCAGTCACGTTTAATCAGGGTTGGCTCGATGCCACCACTTAGGTAAATGCTACCAGCAAGACCCAGTTCTTTCAGCACCGATTCAAGCTGTGGCTGATTGGGAATCGTGATTTGGTAGTTGTTTGTTTTATGCAAAATGCTGCGACGCACGGTGAGCTCTGTCTTTAGCTGGTACAGACGCCTGACCAGCTTTATAATACGGCGTGCCACCTGGGCATTTTCTGTGGCAACTTCTAGACGATACTGGTTGCTGCCCGTGCGCGTCACCGTTCCGTCCAGCCGAATTAATGCCGACAGTTCTGCCTTGTTGCAGCATTCGTGCTTTTGTTCCAGACGGGATAGTTCGTCGCGGACTTCTGCGGTAAAAGACATGGCTCGCTGCTTCTAGCTTGCCGTAGCATCAAACAAAGCCGGCAAGGCTGATGCCAGCTTGTGTTCGTCATGGTGCAGGGGATTAGCAGCCGCTGCCAGTGCCGTTACGACTACCTGAATACCCTGCGCCTCGATGTGCTGGACAGACTCCTCATCATGCATGCTATAGGGCAGCAAAACGACATCAATGCGGTCTTTTAGTCCGTAACGCTTTAGGGTCGCGATGTAGTCAGCCGCCGTAAAAGCCGCCGTCTCGCCCTTCATGTTGGCAACGTTGCAGCAGTAAATGACGCGCGCCTGACTGGCGCAAATCGCGTCGATAATGCCAGGAATCAGCAGGTTGGGAATGATGCTGGTAAACAGCGAACCGGGACAAATAATGATGGAATCAGCCGACAGAATCGCGCTGACCGCCGCAGGATTTGCCTGTGGATTTTTGGGGCTCAGCTGAACAGCAGCAATCGCTACAGGGTTACAAGTCAGCGAAGCTTGACCATAAATCTCTTCGCCGTCGTGGTCAAAACCGTGCAGGGTCAGGGCGTCATAGGTCGAGGGCAAAACGCTTCCCTGCACGTCAAGCAGACGCTGCAGACAGTCAACCGCCTGTTCAAAGGATCCCTGCATGTCAGTAGCTGCCGCAAACACCAAATTCCCCAGCGAATGACCAGCGATACCCTCGCCTTCTTGAAAGCGATAGTCAATAAGGCGCGTCAGGCACTCTTTGTCGTCTGCCGCCAAAGCCGTCAAGCAATTGCGCACGTCCCCCGGAGGGAGCAAGCCCAGTTCTCGGCGGAGTCTGCCCGTCGAACCACCGTCATCTGCCATGGTGACAACAGCGGCAGGGCGCATTCCCAGCGAACGTGCCGCACGCAAGACCAAGGGAAGTCCCGTACCACCACCCAGTGCCACCAGCTGATGGTCGGCAAGAGTACAGGTAGCAGCGCTTGCCTGTGCCGGGGCAGGCAACGGAACGTCGCTGGCTGTGGATTTTTTTGTAGAAGTATCAGTCATGGTATACCTGCCTGCTGCCGTGCCTAGTAGTCGTGCTGTTCGCTGTCACGCAGTATATCACGGTGCATGGTCGCCGCCGGATATCCTGCTGCGCGCAGCCGTCTGGTTGTTTCCTCTGACAAAACAACGCTTCTGTGTCTGCCACCGGTGCAGCCAATCGAAATATTCAGCGACAGCTTGCCCTCGGAAATATAGTGAGGAATCGTAGTCAGCAGCAGGTCAGTCCATTTTTCGAGAAAGTCCTGCGTTTCAGCACGACTGAGCACAAACTGGTTGATCTTTGCGTCTTTGCCGTTAAGGGGACGCAGGTCAGGATCCCAGTAGGGATTGGGCAAAAAGCGCACGTCATAAATGATGTCGGCGTCTGTTGGCGACCCGTATTTAAAGCCAAAAGAGTTAACGCTAATGGACAGCCTTTGCACCGCTTCGCTACTGATGAAATCGCTCTGAACACGCGCACGCAACTCGCTTGCGCGCAGCAGACTGGTGTCGATAATTTTGTCGGCACGGGCACGAAGTGGCTCGAGAATCTCGCGCTCGATCTCGATCGCACGTTTCAGATTGGTACGGCTGTCCTCTAAGGGATGTCTGCGGCGCGATTCTTTAAAGCGGTTTAGCAGCACCTTGTCGCTGGCATCAAGAAACAGCACAGCACAGGTCGGCGCAACAGTCGCGTCTTCTAGCACGTCAAGCAGCGATTCAAAAAGCTCGCCGCCGCGAATGTCGCAGGCAACAGCAATGCGCTGAAAGTGCGGATCGTCGATTTCTGTCAGCTTGCTAATCTGCGGAATCATCTGTGGCGGCAAATTGTCAACGCAAAAATAGCCAAAGTCTTCGAGTGACGCCAAAGCACGCGAACGACCAGCACCCGACATGCCCGTCACAATAACTAGTCGTGAACCTACGGGCGAATCAGCAGAATCGGCTGTACGCGCGTGCTGTGTCTGTTGGTCTGCATTGTCCATAATCACGAGTGTACCAAGCATCCACCAGAGAATCTAGTGAAATGGACAAAATCTCTCGCAAAAAACTCTTGTTTTCCACCTTTTTTGCACAGCAAAAATCAGTCAGAAAGGTCGTGCAAAAAAGCAAAGAGGTCTGCGGCAGTGCGGTCGGTGATACCCGGTACTTCTGCCAGTTGCTGCAAGCTAGACCTGCGCAGCTGCTTAAAGCTGCCAAAATGCTTGATAAGTGCCTTGCGCCGCGCAGGCCCAATGCCAGGAACTTCATCAAGGATGCTTGCCGTCATAGCTTTGCTGCGCAGCTGCTGGTGATAGTCGTTTGCAAAGCGGTGCGCCTCGTCACGAATGCGCTTCACCAAATACAGAGAAGCAGAGCCATCTGCTAACAGCACCGGCTGGTCTGACCACCTTGTCCACAGCTCTTCCTCGCGTTTCGCAAGACCAACGACTGCCAGCTGGGGAAATTGCGCAGAGATGCCCAACTCTTCCAATACTGCCACAGCAGCAGACAGCTGCGGCTTGCCCCCGTCAATCAGCAGCAGATCAGGAGTCCGTCCAAAGCGTTCATCACGCACACGCTGCGGGTCAAAACGGCGCAGCAGCACTTCACGTATCATGGCGACGTCATTTGACTGGTCAAACTCCCCCTGAATTTTAAAGCGACGATAGGACTTTTTGTCGGCGCGTCCGTTGGTAAAAACGACCATCGAACCCACCGAATGACTGCCATGTAAAGTCGAGATGTCAAAGCTCTCGATGCGCAGAGGTGGTGCATCAAGCGACAATGCCGATTCTAGCTGCAGTAAAGCCTCGTTCAGCCGCTGGGCATCGTAGTGGGTGCGCACCTTAAAGCGCAGCAGTGCGTGTGCCGCGTTTTGCTGTGCCATAGTAAGCAGCTGCTTTTTTACCCCTCGTTGTGGCAGCAGCAAAGACACCTTGCCCGCCCGCGGATTAGTGCTTACTTCACGCCGCCGCTGGGTCAAAAAACCCTCGAGGGCGCGGCTGTCAGCGGGGATAATCTCGCACAATACTTCAGGGGGAACCTGCCCCGCCTGAAAGTAATAGCGACCGATAAAGCCCGACAGCAGGTCATCAAAGCTGATATCAAGCCCCTTGTTCAGGACGTACTCGTTACCGTAGAGCACCTTGCCCTCGCGTACAATCAAAACGTAAGCCGCAGCAATGGTCTCTTCGCGCGCAAAACCCAGCACGTCATAGCTGGCGTCACTGTCTGACACAACGGCTTGTCGCTTTTTAATACTGTCGAGTCCGTCCAGGCGATTACGCAGACGTGCAGCCAGTTCATAGTTTAGCTCGTCAGCAGCAGCTTGCATTTCACCTTCAAGTTTGTGCTCGAGTGCTGTGCTGTCCCCTTCTAGCAGGGACAGGGCGTTTTGGACGTGCTTGGCATATTCATCAGGAGTGATAGCAAGACTGCACACCCCCGAGCCATGACCTAATTGCGCATCAAAGCAAGGACGTGGTGCCGGCTTGCTAAAGCCGTTTGCTAGCATACGGCGATACTCGGGACAGGTCGAGCGACACAGGGGAATAACACGCCGCAGGGTATCGACCGTCTCGCGCGCGCCCCGTGCGTCGGTGTAGGGACCAAAATAGCGCGTGCCACTGCGCTTTTTCTCGCGCGTGTACTTGATAGCAGGATAGGTATCAGCCAGCGTCAGGGCAATGTAGGGATAGGTCTTATCATCACGAAACATCACATTAAAAGCAGGCGACAGCTGGTTAATCAGCGTGATTTCCATCATCAAGGCCTCGGCCTCGCTGCTTGTCACCACATAATCAAAGGCGACAACCTGCGCCATCATGCGCTCCAACCACTCACGCCCGTCGTGCCCGCTGACATACTGCCGCATACGCTTGCGCAACTCTTTAGCCTTGCCCACATACAGCACACTATCCAAAGCGTCCTTCCACAGATACACACCCGGCGAATTGGGCACATGCTTTAGCTGCTCGAGCAGTGTAGTAGTAGTTTTATGAGGAGGAGGGAGTGTGTCCATGAAATCATTCTAACAAACCAGGGCACACCAGACGTCCAATCTCTGTGTCGAACTATCAGATTGTCCCTGTGCTAGCGAGGGGGAGGGTACTCTGCACAGTCCTCGCGCGGGACACACATTTGAGAAATGGATGACATGTTGCTGCGGAGAGTGCTAAGTACCCTCCCCCTCACTCCACAGTACACCCTGCCAATTGAAGAGGGGCGCGCTCCTGTTTGTTGGTAGCGCGCCCCTCTTTGTGTCAGTAACTCAAAACTGCCACCCCGTCACCCCAGACTCGATCTGGGGTCTCTGCTCAAGGTGTATGTTAGTGCGTCAAAACCTGCAATTGCACATCTCTGCGTCCGCGTCTGGTAGCACTTGCTATCACTATCAGACTCAGAACAGCCATCAACAGCAATGCCAGACCAAACTTACCAATATCAAGTCCTGTTTCTATGGGTATTGAAAGTTCATTGGTAAAGTCTGCTCTGTTTGCAGCCTCACCCAGTATTTGCATAGGTACGGTCAGTGCCGTATTTGCTGTATCTACTGGTGCCACAACAACGGGTAGACCATTAGTAAGTACAGCTACTGAGGGTGTGTAGGTAGCTGCAGCATGTTCAGTAACAGTGTAGCGTGTTCCAACGTGTGTACCTGCAAAGACTAAGCTTTGACCATGACGGAGGCTCACTGTTTGTGTCGTAGCGTGACTAAACAGCAAGTAGTCACCATTTGCACTTGTTCCTGCTATGCTTCCGTTATGTGCTGCCGTAACAACAGTCGGTACACCAGCAATGTTTTCTAGTACGTATGCTCTATAGGCTGTCGGTGTGCTAAGCAGGGATGGTACCCAAATACTCAGGTCAAAGTCAAAGAAGCGTGTTTGGTTTGCAAGTGCTCCTTCGACTTGCTTTGAAATGCGCAGTCCTCCTGCGACACTAGGATCAAGCGGGTCTTCATTGTCGTGATTTTGTATAAAGATGTTGTTAAAAACAAGCGCATCTGTCAGATTATCAGTGATGTCAATTTTGTCACCTGCAACACCGTCTACTACCAGTTGTAAGAAAATTGCTCTAACAAAGCGCAGGTTTGGTGGTGCTGGTTCGGGCAAGTTTTCAATTTGGAAGGTCACTTGATAGATGGTGTCGTCAAAGACCATAGTTTCTGTGTCAGTATTGGTGAAAGTGTTATTTCTCTCGCTAATGCGATAGACATAGATACCTGCAGAATCAAAGGGTAAGTTATAGCCTAGCAAGAAATCTGTGATGTGTGTAATAGTTACGACATCACCATCAAGAGTACCTACATCACTGCTGCTAAAAGCAAGGGCGGGAACACTTAAGTTTGGCATAAACGCAAGTTCTGCTGTTGAGGTTTCTCCGTTGTAGCTGTAAGGAACAATGTCAAAGATAAAATCTGTATCAGGTACAACAGTTCCTTCTGGCATCAGCAGATTTTTGGTGATTGCAATATCAAGATCTGCTGGTTCTGTGACAAATCTTTGGGTGAAGGGCTCTTCCATAAAGAGACCTGCTACTGACATAAAGCCATCTATTGTTATGGTGTATGCTGTAGCATGTTTGAGGGTGGGAAGAGCTACCGTCAGTATAGAATCATCAGGACACCACTGCGTATCACTCAGGTCAAGAATATGTGTTTGCAGGGCATCTGCTTCTGTCCAGCTAAGAGTTATCTGTCTTTCTGGATTTGTTTGATGAATCAGCTGATCAAAAACAACATAGAGATTACGAC